>DATAIA010000150.1:0-8341 GCA_036262895.1 Xanthobacteraceae bacterium | reverse complement strand
ACTTCGTCCCCGCAGGCAACAACCGGATCGATTGAGCGTCAGCAAACTCCCATCCGTCCGAAGGAACTTCAATGCCCGCATCCGCCTCGCGGTCCCGGACCGTAAGCCGCGCCTTGGCTTTATCGGTCCCAGCAGCAGGATAGCTTAGGCGGGCGACGTCAACATTTGCCGGGCCGCGGGTGCCAATCTGAATTTCATCACGGATGCGTTTGATGATGGGCGTGCCATCGTTGGTCGCAATTGGCAGACGGGCGGCCATACCGTTGTTTGCAAGCGGCACGTCCGGATCCCAGCCTGACCACACGATGGTGTAACCGCGACCAAGCGAGAAGCCGAGACCGGCATCCCGTCCCGTCTTTGGATCGTTGTTTGCCGGCGCGTCGTCGATCCAATTGAGGACAAATTTGCGTCCGCGGTTGAGCACGTCATAGAGCATCACTTTGCTGCCCTTGCCTGGGTCTGCCGGGCGCAAAATGAAGACATCCGTCTCATAGGTGACGAGACCACGTTCGTTGCGTGGCGCTTTGTCGATATTGACGATGATGGAATTTTCCGGAGCATTGGGATCAAGCTCGCCCTTGGCGATGCCGCGAATACGAACATAGGGCCCGATATCACCGAAGGCCTGACCGTCGGCAAAAGGCTCAACCGCGTCGATCCGAAGTTCAGTCACGCGGGCATGGATTGGAGAAGCGCCCAGTAGCGAAGCGATGATTGTGCTGAAGACTGTGAGCCGAGCCAGCATGTTCCCTTCCCTCGTGCCTATTTGGTTATGAACCGTAACAGATATTTTGAATACTAGGTCCTAGCCTTTTATCTCCACCAGGCATTATCAAGAAAACCCCACCCTCCCCGACCCTCTCCGCCCTAAGGGCGGAGAGGGAGAAGAGACTCACAGGTTCGAAATTCGGAACCACGATTTGGGCAAAACCGAACTCCAAAATCGGGACGGAGAGGGTTGGGGAAAGAGGGACGAGAACCTGAATTGACCCGATCAGCAGAACAAATTCGCATCCGCATCGTTGATAAGAATGTCCGAAGGATTGCTCCTCAAAGCTCTGATCATCCTCTTTATTTCCGCTTCCGTCGTTGGCGCGTTGGCGCGCCTCAAATTGCCCTCCCCGATTGGCTACCTCGTTTCAGGCCTTCTCATCGGCCCTTATGGATTGCAGCTTCTCACGACGTCCGCCGAAATCGATTTTCTCAGCAACCTCGGCATCGTTTTTCTCATGTTCATCGTCGGGCTTGAGCTCTCAATTCCGGCAACATCCGGCCCGAGACGGAACTTTTTGCTTGGCGGCAGCCTGCAAGTCGGCCTGACCGCTCTGCTCATCTTTGCAGGCGCAATTTTGTATGGATCGAGCCCCATCGACGCCATTTTGCTTGGCGGTGCGGGCGCTCTGTCGTCAGTCATTATCGTTATGAAGCAGCTCGCCAATCAGAACGAAATCAGCCGCGAACATGGCCAGATCGCGTTAAATATCCTGACGTTTCAGAGCATGACGCTGATACCGTTTGTGGCGATCATCGGCGCTTTCGAACAGGCTGGCGGCTTCGATCCTGTTACGCTATTGCGCCATGTCCTGATTGCGACAGCCGCATTTCTCCTCGTGCTTGCGCTTTGCCGGCTAGCACTTCGCCCCACGCTCACCTTTATCGCACAAAGAAATCTGACCGACCTGTTTTTGCCTTTGGTTCTGCTGTTTGCAATGACAACGGCTGTCGCCACCCATTTTGCGCAACTGGCCCCACCAATCAGCGCTTACCTCTCTGGAATGACGGGAGGGGAAAGCGATGCCGAGCATCGAATTGAAAATAGCTTCAGACCGTTCCGCGACACCATGCTCGGCCTGTTCTTCCTGGCCATGGGCATGAAGATCGATCCCTCGGTCATCCAAACATTCCCCCAAAGTGTGCTCGAATGGACGTCTGCCCTGATCGTGGGCAAGACCGTCGTGCTCCTATTCGTTGGAGCGATGATGCACTGGCCGCCCATTGTCGCAGCCAGGGTCGCGGTCATCCTTTCTCATGGCGGCGGACTGAGCCTTCTGCTGCTCACCGAAGGCATGCGGACCAATGCGATCCCGCCAGATGCGGGACAGCCGGCACTTATGGCCGTCGCGATCACGATGCTGCTTGGCTCAATTCTTATTCGAGAGAACCGCTCGGTCGCGAAGATCATTGATCGGCAATCGTCGCGATTGAAATAGCAGCACCAACCGCCACGCGCCTTCATTGGCGCGGCTCCAAAAAGCCAATGGCCGGGACAAAGCCCGGCCACGACATGTAAACCAAATATTGGCGACTATCCGTTAGGCAGCCGCGCCGTCTCGCACGGCAAGACCTTTTTCTTTGAAGAGCGAGTGCAACTCGCCGGCCTGGAACATTTCGCGGACAATGTCGCAGCCGCCGACGAACTCACCCTTCACGTAAAGCTGCGGAATGGTGGGCCACTGCGAATAGGCTTTGATGCCTTGGCGCAGATCGTCAGATTCCAGCACGTTCACGCCTTTGTAGGGCGCGCCGACATAATCGAGAATCTGCACAACCTGGCCGGAAAAGCCGCATTGCGGAAACTGGGGCGTGCCCTTCATGAACAGGACCACGTCATTGTTCTTCACTTCGTTCTCGATAAACTGCTCGATGCCCATGAATTAAACCCCCTCCTCTCGTCCTGCCGACCAAAACGATTTTTGGCGCTGCTCGACATATATATACTCGAACTTGCCTTTGCACCCCAAGCGCTGAATTTCACAGTTACCAACCGCTTGCCTCACGCAATCGCAGACCCATCTTCTCGCGCAGATAACTGATAATATAAGGTTTTTTGGATTCCCGATTTCGCGGAAATGCAGCCCAAGAAGCCTTACCGTCTTGGGGCGTAAAAGGTACCTTCAATCTCGACAATATCGTCCTGGTTGAGGCGGTGGACCTCTACGATCGTACGCGGCGGATAGGGGCCTTTGCCCCAAAGCTCTTCTTGAACCTTATTCACCAGCGGTCGGAACCGGAACATGTCGGTAACAAAGACGACCAGCCGCACCGCATCCCGCAGCGTCGCGCCTTCCGATTCCGCGATCAACTTCATGTTCATGAACGCTTGGCGCACCCGCGCCTCCTCGCCCGCAACGAGGGTGTTGGTTTTGGGGTCAATGCCTCGCATTCCGGCCACGTAGACGAAATCGCCGGCACGTGAACCGACACCCCACGGTCCAGTCGGCTTGATGGCCCCCTCAGGCGTAAGTGCCTTTACGTTATGCGACGCCTTCGCGCTGGCGTCACCCACGTACAGGGATGCCGTTGCGACGGCCAAGACTGCCAAACCCAATCTGTTCATGTGATTTCTCCCAATTGGCCAAGCTGATTGGGAGAGAAGCCGAACAGGGCTTCGACCGCGGCTAACCTTCCGGAACCGCCGTCTGCAGCGCCAGGGCATGGAGCGCATCACCCATATGGCCGCGCAACGCTTGATAAACCAATTGGTGCTGCTGGACGCGCGATTTGCCGCGGAATGAGGCAGAGATAACCGTCGCAGCGTAATGGTCCCCATCGCCCGCAAGGTCACGGATCGTTACTTGCGCATCGGGAATACCGCTTTTGATCAAACGTTCGATCTCGCTCGCTTCCATCGCCATGAAACAATCAATCTCCTCAAGGAACGATCAAAGCCGTCAGGAAATCCCCGCGGCCATATAGGCCGGCAGCCAGCCCTCGAACCGCTCGACCAGCGATTTAATCAGAATGGGCCGCTCGCCGGGCAGCGTCAATGAATCGCTCCGCGTTGCCCCAAGCCGGCGGACGGGTACGCCAAGCGCCGTTGCCCGGGCGGTAATCTCATCAACGTCGGCATTGCGTGCCGTCACCACGTAGCGGGCCTGATCTTCACCAAACCAGAACGCATGCCCCGGCATCATCGTCGGCGCCGCGTAAAGCCGCGCGCCAATGCCGGATGCCATCGCCATTTCAGCAAGTGCGACCAGCAGACCGCCATCAGACACGTCGTGAACGGCTGTCGCCTTGTTCTCGGCAATCAAAGCGCGGACGAAATTTCCATTGCGCAGCTCCGCCGAAAGGTCCACCGGCGGCGGCGCCCCCTCTTCGCGTCCGCAAACCTCGCGCAGATACATCGACTGCCCGAGCCAGCCCTGCGTTTCGCCAATCAGCAAGATCATCTCATCCGCAGCCTTAAACGCGATGCTTGCGGATTTGGTGAAATCCTCAAGCAGCCCGACCCCGCCGATCGTCGGCGTCGGCAAAATCGCTCGACCGTTGGTCTCGTTGTAAAGGCTGACATTGCCCGACACGACCGGGAACTCGAGCACACGGCAAGCTTCCGCAATGCCGGCGATACAGCCGACAAACTGCCCCATGATTTCCGGGCGTTCCGGATTGCCGAAATTGAGGTTGTCGGTGATCGCGAGCGGCTTTGCGCCGACTGCCGTGAGATTGCGCCACGCCTCCGCCACCGCCTGCTTGCCGCCTTCGAACGGCGAGGCTTCGCAATAGCGTGGCGTCACATCCGTCGTGAACGCAAGGCCCTTCGGCCCTTCAAGCACGCGCACCACCGCGGCATCACCGCCCGGCCGCTGCAAGGTGTTGCCGAGGATGACGTGATCGTATTGTTCCCACACCCAACGCTTCGAGCAGAGGTCCGGCGATCCGATCAAACGATCGAGCGCATCGGCAATCGACATCGGCGGCGAGACCTGGCTCGCATTGATTGCCGGCAAAGGCGGCGTCTCGACATAGGGGCGATGATAGAGCGGCGCCTCATCGCCAAGCTCTTTGATCGGCAAGTCAGCCATTACCTCGCCGCGGTGTTTGACGATAAAACGTTTGGTCGGCGTCGTCTCGCCGACCACAGCGAAATCAAGTCCCCACTTGCGGAATATCGCCTCGGCTTCAGCTTCCTTCTCGGGGCGCAGCACCATCAGCATGCGCTCCTGACTTTCGGAGAGCATCATTTCGTAGGCGCTCATGTTTGCTTCGCGGCACGGCACCTTATCGAGATCGAGCGTCACGCCGAGATCGCCCTTGGCGCCCATTTCGACGGCGGAACAGGTAAGGCCCGCAGCACCCATGTCCTGGATTGCGATCACGCAATCCTTCGCCATGATTTCGAGACAGGCTTCCAGCAGCAGCTTTTCCGAAAACGGATCACCAACCTGAACGGTCGGACGCTTCTCTTCCGAATTTTCGCCGAATTCGGCCGACGCCATCGTGGCGCCGTGAATGCCATCGCGGCCCGTCTTCGAGCCGAGATAAACAATCGGCTTCCCAACGCCGGTTGCCGCCGCATAAAAAATCTTGTCGACGCGCGCGAGACCAACGGCCATCGCATTGACCAGACAGTTGCCGTCATAACGCGTATGGAACCCAACTGAACCGCCGACCGTCGGCACACCGAAGCTGTTGCCGTATCCGCCGATACCCGCAACAACGCCGCTGACGAGATGCCGCGTTTTGGGGTGCGCAGGACTACCGAAGCGCAGCGAATTGAGGCACGCGATCGGGCGCGCACCCATCGTGAAGACATCGCGCAGAATGCCGCCAACGCCCGTGGTCGCGCCTTGATAGGGCTCGATGTAACTCGGGTGGTTGTGGCTTTCCATTTTGAAAACCACCGCCAGCCCATTACCGATCGAAATGACGCCCGCATTCTCGCCGGGACCCTGAATAACCCACGGCGCGTGGGTCGGCAGCGTCTTGAGATGAGCCCTGGATGACTTGTACGAGCAGTGCTCGTTCCACATCGCCGAGAAGATACCGAGCTCCGTCACCGACGGCTCGCGACCGATCAGGGAAAGAATGCGCTGGTATTCGTCGGGCTTCAGGCCATGTTCGGCAACAAGCTCGGGGGTGATTTTAGTGTTGTTTGGAATCACGTCGAAGATCCACGGCTTTCTTGAACGCGCGAGAGGAACGAACTACGGAACTCAACAGCAACACTCCTCGTCATGGCCGGGCTTGTCCCGGCCATCCACGAATTGATTAAAGCCAAAAAATCAAGGCGTGGATCCCCGGCAACAAGGCTTGTACTCGGGCCGGCCAAGGCCGGACCCGGGTGCCGGGCATGACGGTGAATTGGGGATATTGCCGCATTGATCATGCCGCCTGGGCAAAATGCGCAACGAGCCCGGCAAACAAACCGCGCCCATCCGTCGAACCAATGCTTTCTTCGACATGATTTTCGGGGTGCGGCATCAAGCCGAGCACGTTGAGTTTTTCGGAGAGCACGCCGGCGATCGCATTCGACGCACCGTTGGCGTTCCACTTGGCATCCCGCTTGCCGTCAACATCGGTGTAGCGGAACAACACCCGGCCCTCTTTTTCGATCTGCTCGAGGGTCTCGGCGCTTGCAAAGTAATTGCCTTCGCCATGGGCGACCGGCACCCGGATCACCTGGCCGGCATTATAGCCCCGCGTGAACGGCGTGTCGGACCGCTCAACCTTGAGAAACACATCCTTGCAGAGAAACTTCAGCCCGACATTGCGTTGCAGAATGCCCGGCAGCAATCCGGATTCGCAGAGGATTTGGAAACCGTTGCAAATGCCGATGACAAGCCCACCGCCAGCGGCGTGCTTACGCACAGCATCCATGATCGGCGCGCGCGCGGCAATGGCGCCGCATCGCAGATAATCGCCGTAGGAAAATCCGCCGGGCAGCACGACCAGATCAGTGCCCTGCGGCAGTTCATGATCCGCATGCCACACCATGGTCGGCTCGCGCCCGGAAACGAGTTTCAGCGCGCGCGCCACATCACGTTCGCGATTGGATCCAGGAAAGATAACGACAGCCGCTTTCATCGCTTAGTCCGCGCCAACCTCGATGCGATAATTTTCGATGATCGTGTTCGCAAGGAGCTTTTCTGCGGCGTCCTTCAGCACGGCTTCAGCCTGCTCCGGGCTCGTGCCGGCAAGCTCGATATCGAATACCTTGCCCTGGCGCACGCTTTTCACGCCCGCCACATTGAGCGACGTAAGCGCGCCTTCAATTGCTTTGCCTTGGGGATCAAGAACACCGTTTTTCAGAGTAACAGTAACGCGGGCCTTCATTGCGATCTCTTCGTTGCGCTTTGCCGAACTAACTCTTGACCAAAACCGGACCTGTTCCGCGTGGTGGCGCGCCTTCATTCATAATGCCGAGGCGTTTTGCCACTTCGGTATAGGCCTCCAGCAAACCGCCAAGGTCGCGGCGGAAGCGGTCCTTATCAAGCTTCTCGTTCGACTTGATATCCCACAGCCGACAGGAGTCGGGTGAGATCTCGTCGGCAACGACAATCCGCATCATGTCGTTTTCCCAGAGACGACCGCATTCCATCTTGAAGTCGACCAGACGGATGCCGACGCCGAGGAACAGCCCGGAGAGGAAGTCGTTGACGCGAATGGCGAGCGCCATCATGTCGTCGATTTCCTGTGGCGTTGCCCAACCAAACGCCGTGATGTGTTCTTCCGACACCATCGGATCGTTCAGCGCGTCGTTCTTGTAATAGAACTCGATAATCGAGCGCGGCAGTTGCGTGCCTTCCTCGATGCCGAGGCGCTGGCTCAACGAGCCCGCCGCAACATTGCGCACCACGATCTCAAGCGGAATGATCTCCACCTCGCGGATCAACTGTTCGCGCATGTTCAGGCGGCGAATAAAATGCGTCGGCACTCCGATGTCGTTCAGGTGCTGAAACAGATATTCCGAGATACGATTGTTCAGGACGCCTTTGCCTTCAATCACCTCATGCTTCTTGGCGTTGAAAGCGGTGGCATCGTCTTTGAAATGCTGAATCAGCGTTCCAGGCTCTGGCCCCTCATAGAGGACCTTCGCCTTGCCTTCGTAAATTCGACGGCGACGGCTCATCGGTATGTACCGTGGCTTGAGGAAATCCATGAATGCCGTGGCTCCAGTAAGAAAGCAAAGAGGACCGCGGCGGCGGCGCCCAGCCCGACTCAAGGGACGGGCAAACCCTTTGGACCGCATTGGCAAACTAGCCGATCGGGGTGCGCAGCACAATCGCCGCACGTGAACGCCTTTACGTCGTGTGTATAGTCTCCAGACTAGATTTTGGCAGCGTTATAGCTAAGGGAGACATCAAAATAACCTTGAAATTCAATGGGTTGATAGAACCTCTTTCCAACAACAATCAGATGCGCGGAAGGATTGATGTTAATCAAGGTGATTTGGCTATTTTCGGTTCATATTCAAGACTATGGCGGACAGGCCCCGGCAGTTCCGCACAGGTTTAAATGAGGTCCGCAATGACGACTTTCGACGATCGCGAGGAAGCCTTTGAGCGGCAGTTTGCCCATGATGAGGAGCTCAGGTTCAAGGCAATTGCCCGACGCAACA
>DATAIA010000149.1:0-1719 GCA_036262895.1 Xanthobacteraceae bacterium | reverse complement strand
CGCATGGCCGAGACCGAAGCCGGGATCATTCAGTCGATTGGTCTGCCGGGCAAAGGCATCAAATATTTCATAGACCATATCGTTCCCGAATACGCCAGATTCAAGCCTCCGCTGATCATCAGCGTATCGTCGGAAAGCATCGAAGATTTCGCTGCACTTGCAGAAGAGCTGAGCGTGTCGGACGTCGATGTTATCGAGGCTAACATCTCTTGCCCCACGCGCAATCCGACCGGCGGCAATTTTGCCATGCACGAAGACTATACGCGCGACTGCATCAACGCCATTCGGGCCAGAACGACAAAACCATTGTGGGTGAAGCTCTCGCCCAACGCCGGGGACATTGTCTCTATTGCCAAGGCCGCTGAAGGCGCGGGGGCCGACGCACTGGTCATTGCAAACACGTTTTTGTCACTCAAAATAAGAACAGATAATTTCCGGCCGGCCCTCGGCAACAAGTTCGGAGGGCTTGTATCACCGGCGTTGAAGCCGATCGTGCTTCGAATGGTCTATCAGTGCGCGAAGCAGGTCCGCATTCCCATCATCGGCATCGGAGGTGTGACCAAGGCAGAAGACGTGGTGGAGTATATGCTGGCTGGCGCAACTGCCGTTGGGATCGGGTACGCCGGTTTTCGCAACCCGACCGCGCTCACAACGATTATCGACGATCTCGAAGCCTGGTGCGATGGGCGGGGCATCAAGAAGGTCACTGAGCTGATCGGCGCCGTGAAGGACGAGGACATGGAAACCGATACACTCGAGGCGGCTTCTCACGGCGTAGATTAGCTGCGTCCCGGGATCGCACCTAATTAGTACTTCTATGTTATTTTCCCTGTCAGCAGGGGATTTGCTGCGGAGACGAGAGGTTGCCTTGATATAAAAGTGGCCCCGATTTGCTCGGGGCCACAGTGGCAAGGCAAGTCCTCGATATTACGAGGCGGTTTTCAGCGTAACAGTCTTCTTGCTCGGCAGATGTTTGACCGCGACCTTCTTGCCGCGGTCATGGCCGTAATGCCGCGCATGCGGGGCCCTGCGATGCAGGGAGTGATGGCCTACGACTTTTTTTCCGCCGGCCCGATGGCTCGCCCGCATCTTGTGAGCGGCAGGCGCCTGCGATTGTGCGGGCTGGATCTGCGTCGATACCGCGGACGTCGACGGGACAGGAGTCTCGGCGAAGGCCGCCGTGCTCAGGCCGAAAGCGGCGACACCGGCAAGCGCCAGCACAAGCTTATTCATGATGTCCTCCTTGGGGTGATCACAAGCAAATAGTTGCTATTTGCTTCCTCACCGAATGTAATAACTTCCCGAATCTTTCCTAATTACAATTTTCCCATGTAGGTGAACCGATGTTTATGGGCATGAATGTTCGTTTTACTTGATGAATAACTGTTCAGCACCATCGCGCATAGAGAACGCGCCTTGTCGCGGCAAGCGCTCGGCGAAATCCCGCAGCGCAGCAGTCTTCCTGCCGTGCGAGATGCGCTCAATTTTATGAGACTTGCGTGTGACGCAGGTCGCCGACCAACAAAGGCATCCACGCCGTGGTCGAGCGCGGGCTCATGCAGTAACGTTAAGGCTGTGGTGGGGAGGAGCAAAATGGAAAAATTCGATGGTGTTGTCATCGGGGCCGGACACAACGGACTAACGCTTGCGGCTTATCTGGCACGAGCCGGTCTGAAAATAGCGGTCATCGAACGAAACCCCCACATTGGTGGCGGCTGC
>DATAIA010000148.1:0-6806 GCA_036262895.1 Xanthobacteraceae bacterium | reverse complement strand
ACAATTTAAGGACGGGACGAAAGCTCCCCGACGTTCCTACCCATCCACGGCAGAGGATACTAGTGTTCCTTGTTCTAGTGAGTGGGTTTTCGCAGTACAATCCATAGCGTGCGATGGGCTTTTCGCTTCTCACCCATTCTCCCGCGCTCTGCCGATATCCTTGAACATGCACCCATCAATCCGCTAATTTCCGCCTCCCGGTGTGGCCGTGCTTGGAGGAGATCAAGGCATGAACGGCCAAGGCATTTCCAGGCCCGCAAGGCCCTCGATACAATTCCGGCCTGAATATGCCCGAGAGAACATGGTTGCGGTGCGAACATTTATAGTCCCGATCACCACAATAGATGTCTCTCACAAAAAGCGCGCTTTACGGGCATGGGTCATGCCCAAACAACACAACATAGCGCACCGGTATCGGCACGCCGGTCAATAGCGCCAAGGAGAGGAAGTCATGTCCGCAAAGCCTCCACGATCCCGGCCTACCTTCACCGACCAGGAGGCACTGCAATTCCACCAGCAAGGCCGCCCCGGCAAAATCGAGGTGATAGCCACCAAGCCGATGGCGACGCAACGCGATTTGTCGCTCGCTTATTCCCCGGGGGTCGCAGTGCCGGTGCTGGCGATCGCGAAGGATCCAAACCGCGCGTTCGACTACACCGCAAAGGGCAATTTCGTTGCCGTGATCTCCAACGGCACGGCTATTCTCGGGCTCGGCAATCTCGGCGCGCTCGCCTCAAAGCCGGTGATGGAAGGCAAGGCGGTGCTGTTCAAACGCTTTGCCGATGTCGACTCCATCGATCTTGAAGTCTCGACCGAAGATCCGGACGCTTTTGTCAATTGCGTGCGCTATCTCGGGCAAACTTTCGGCGGCATCAATCTCGAAGACATCAAGGCCCCGGAATGTTTCGTGATCGAGCAACGCTTACGCGAACTGCTCGATATTCCTGTGTTCCATGACGATCAGCACGGCACCGCCATCATCGCTGCGGCAGGTATTATCAATGCGCTCGATCTTACGGGCCGCGATATCAAGACGACCAAGCTTGTTTGCAATGGCGCCGGCGCCGCAGGCATTGCCTCGCTTGAGTTGCTCAAGGCAATCGGGTTTGCGCCGGAGAACGTGATCCTCTGCGACACCAAGGGCGTGATCTATGAAGGCCGCACCGAGGGCATGAACCAATGGAAGTCGGCGCACACCGTCAAAACCAAAGCGCGCACGCTTGCTGAAGCGCTCGAAGGCGCCGACGTCTTTTTCGGCCTTTCCGTCAAAGGTGCCGTGACACCCGCAATGGTCAAATCGATGGCGGCAAAACCGATTATTTTCGCCATGGCCAATCCCGATCCGGAAATCTCTGCGGAAGAAGTCGCGGCCGTGCGCGACGATGCGATCATGGCGACGGGTCGTTCGGACTATCCGAACCAGATCAACAATGTGCTCGGCTTCCCGTATATCTTCCGCGGCGCCCTGGATGTTCGCGCGACCTCCATCAACATGGAAATGAAGATCGCGGCGGCCCGGGCGCTTGCCCAGCTTGCCCGCGAAGACGTCCCCGACGAGGTCGCGGCCGCCTACGGCTCGCGCCCGAAATATGGCCCCGATTACATTATTCCCGTGCCATTCGACCCGCGGCTGATTTCATACGTTCCGCCCGCGGTTGCGAAAGCGGCGATGGATACCGGCGTCGCCCGCAAGCCGATTGCGGATATGGACGAATATCGTCAACAACTCCGCACCAGGCTTGATCCTGTTGCTGGTGTTCTCGCGCGGATCTTCGAGCGGTTGCGCCGCCAGCCCAAGCGCGTGGTCTTTGCAGAAGGTGAAGAGCAGCAGGTCATCCGCGCCGCCGCGAGTTTCGTCCAGCAAGGTCTTGGCACGGCACTGCTGGTCGGCCGCGAAGAACGCGTGCGCGAAACCGCCAAGGCAGCGGGCATCGAGCTCGCCAGCGGCATTGAAATTGTCAATGCGCGGCTTTCGCAGCGCAATGCTGATTATGCGAATTATTTATATGAGCGTCTGCAGCGCAAAGGTTTCCTGTTCCGCGATTGTCAGCGCTTGATCAATCAGGATCGCAATCACTTCGCATCAGCCATGGTCGCCTTAGGCGATGCGGATGCGATGGTCACCGGCGTCACGCGCAATTTTTCAGCAGCCCTCGACGATCTGCGGCGTTGCATCGACCCCAAGCCCGGCCATCGGGTCATGGGCGTTTCGCTCGTACTGGCGCGCGGGCGCACCGTACTCGTTGCCGACACGGCCGTGACGGAAATGCCAAACGCCCAGGACATCGCAGAGATCGCGATCGAAGCAGCAGGCGTTGCACGCAAGCTTGGGTACGAACCGCGACTGGCGCTTCTGGCGTTCTCGACCTTCGGTCATCCCGCCGGCGAACGTTCCGAGCGCGTTCAGCAAGCAGTGCGAATCCTCGACCAGCAACGCGTCGACTTCGAATATGACGGTGAAATGTCCGCGGATGTCGCGCTCAATCGCGATTTGATGGGCGCCTATCCGTTCTGCCGTTTATCGGGCCCGGCGAATGTGCTCGTGATGCCCGCGTTCCATTCCGCATCGATTTCGACCAAGATGCTGCAGGAACTCGGCGGCGCAACCGTGATCGGTCCGCTGCTGGTGGGTCTCGATCGCTCGGTGCAGATCGTCCACCTGTCGGCAACCGATACGGAAATCGTCAATATGGCAGCCCTCGCTGCGTATAATGTAAGCGGCTGATTGCTGCGTAACTTCATCATGCAAAGGAGACATTCGTGACCAAGACCGCGCTCAGCGGCGTAATTGCTGCAATTGCCACTGCCGTTGATGAGAACGGATCGCCTGATAGCGCGCGGTCGACCAAGCTCGCGCGATTCCTGCTCGATAACGGCTGTGACGGCCTCAACGTGCTCGGCACGACCGGAGAAGCCACCTCATTTTCCCTGGCACAGCGCCAAGGCGTAATGACGGCTTACGCCCAAGCGGGCCTGCCGATGAATCGATTGATGGTTGGTACCGGTGCGGCCGCTCTTGCCGACGCGATCGCCTTGACGCGACATGCGGCCGAGCTCGGATTCGCCGGCGCGCTGGTGCTGCCACCCTTCTATTATAAAGGCGTGCCGGACGACGGACTGTTCGCCTATATCGATGGAATCATGAAGGCGACGGCAGATCGGCCGATCCCGATTTATCTCTATCATTTCCCGGCCCTCTCCGGCCTGCCCTGGCACGTCAAGCTGATTGCGCGGCTGCTTGAGGCGTTCGGCTCGCGGCTTGCCGGCCTGAAGGACTCATCGGGCGACATGAACTATGCGCGCGAAGCCGCCGCGATCTCATCATCCTTCAAGGTATTCCCCTCGACCGAAGCCGCCTTGATGGAGGCGCGGCAGGGTGGGTTTGCCGGCTGCATTTCTGCCACAGCCAATCTCAATGCGGATCTTTGCGCCCGCGGCTTTCATCAAGGTGATGCTGCAGCCCTCGATGCGGCTGTCACCATCCGCAAGCTGTTCGACGGCAAGCCGCTGGTTTCAGGCGTGAAGTCGCTGCTCGCTCATATCCATGGGGACCCGGCCTGGGCACGGGTCATGCCCCCGCTTGCGGCCTTTTCAGCAGCGGATCGCAATAGCGTTAACGCCGGATATGACGCGGTGCGGGCACGCCGGGTCGCCTAAGGGGCATCCGGACCGGCATTGACGCCGGGGGCTATGGTGACTATAAGCGCGCGAGGCAGCGGGATGATCTCGCCGCTTCTCTTTTTCAGCAATTATGTGCACTGGCGGCGCTGAGCGCTGCTATGCGCTTGAACGAGGCCCCGATGGCCAATACCAAATCCGCCAAGAAGGCTACGCGTAAGATCGCGCGGCGCACGGTCGTCAATAAGAACCGCCGATCGCAGGTTCGCGGCTCCTTGCGCAAGGTCGAGGAAGCAATCAGCGCCGGAGATAAGAAGGCGGCGCTTGCGGCTCTGCGGCAGGCAGAACCTGAAATCATGCGCGCCGCCCAAAAAGGGGTGATGCATAAAAACGCGGCAAGCCGCAAGGTATCGCGCCTGACCCACCGGGTAACCGCGCTGTCCTGACATCGATCGGTAGATCGGATCTTTTCTAAGGCCCGGCTCATTTGCCGGGCCTTTTTATTTATTTGGCGCTTGGGCGTCGGCCCCGCAGCTCGTTCCCATTTTTAGACATTCGGGGTCCCGCGGGGATACGCCCCTCCGTTCTGGACCTTGATCCCACCAGATGTTGCAGAATCGTCACACGTGCCCAAAAACGTGAGAGGGCACCCTCGATTCAGTCATGAAGCACGGATTCACGGATTTAGGGGGGTAGTTACCCACATTTTCCGCTCATGAAAAGCTCATACTTTTCATACACTTATCTGGAAAGCAGAGTCATGGACTTGGAGTCGGTTTAATGACAGACGGATCGCCGGCTATCGCCCTAGCGGTCGCGGGCGACGGAGATCAAGGCAGGATTGGGGCAATTTTTCGCGATGATTCAAGGATTTGATCGCCCCCTGTCATCGATCCTATCAAATCGGCCCTGTCCCATTTTGATCAGTTCATAATTCCTTAACGGAAATGCGTTGCGGCGAAATAGGTCGCTGTGTATTCTACGGACACTTCCGCTGGTCCTGCGGTTTCAGAAAAAAGCATGTCTTCGCGCTCATCTCGCGATGAGAACGGACGTACTTTGCCTGAAATCC
This sequence comes from Xanthobacteraceae bacterium, assembly GCA_036262895.1. Lineage (GTDB taxonomy): Bacteria > Pseudomonadota > Alphaproteobacteria > Rhizobiales > Xanthobacteraceae > AP-16. Next base: position 2,116 of record DATAIA010000148.1, on the reverse strand, counting down.
AAAGGTTCAACAGAAGTAAAGGAAGAAGAAAGAAGCGACTAAAGCTTAGGCTATTCTTAAAAAGGCTGTTCTTGTTTGTGGGGGCGCCGCTGAATACCTGGGTAAATCAGTAGAATTCAAAAACACTAGGCATCGTTTGCGGCGGCGGCGATGGATAACGTAGCAGGGGGCAAGATGAAAAAAGCGCGGCTAGGGCCAGCATCTTTTGCTGGCATCACATTAATCACGCTCGCATCGCGCGAGTATTGTGTAAATCCGGGACATAGAAAAGGGCCCCAGGCCCCCGCGAGAGCCAACAATGGCCTCGTGAGTGATGGCTCCGTCCGATCCCTTCGGACCATGCCGCCCGGCGCCTGTTAGCGTCAAAGCGTTCCACACAGTTCGACACGGCATCGCCCGCAGTCGCGGGCCCCTTACTCATCGGTTCGATCGATGTCGACCGACTTTCGGAGCGTGTGATGTTGAAGCCATCTGAATCGGCCGGAGGTTATTCCTCTCATCGGCCCCAATCTCTTTCCTTCTCGCAAGATTCAAGAAAAACGTCCGACATGAGCAATTCCGACATGGAGCGCTGGGGCCGCGTGAAGCAGCGGCTGCGCGCTGAAGTCGGAGACGATATTTTCTCCAGCTGGTTCACACGGATGGACCTCGATGGGGTTGACGATGCGGCGATCCGCCTTTCGGTTCCGACCCGGTTCCTGAAGAGCTGGATTCAAGCGCACTACGCCGAGCGCGTCCTTGCGTGTTGGAAAGCCGAGCATCCGGCTGTGCGACGGATCGAACTCAATGTTCGTTCCGCGGTGATCCGCAGCCTTGCGAGCAAACCGAAATCCGAGCTTTCTGCGCCCGAAGCCGTGCGCGAAGCCCGCGAGCCGAACATTGAACGCAGCGAACCGCGCATGCCGGTCGCGCCAGCTGCCGCAGCGCATGAGGCACTGGGCGGATCGCCACTCGATCCGCGGCTGACGTTTGAAAGCTACGTTGTCGGCCGCTCCAATACGCTGGCATTCGCTGCCGCCAAGCAAGTTGCAGGAGCGCGCCGCGGCGAGCCGGTGATGTTCAATCCTCTTTACATCCATGCAGGCGTGGGGCTCGGCAAAACACATCTGCTTCAGGCCATCGCCTGGGCGGGCAATGCCGGTAACGCTCGCAAGGTGCTCTACCTGACGGCCGAGAAGTTTATGTACGGCTTTGTCTCTGCCCTCAAAACGCAGACGGCAATCGCGTTCAAAGAAGCATTGCGGGGCATTGATGTGCTGGTCATCGACGACCTGCAGTTCCTGCAAGGAAAATCAACCCAGGCTGAGTTCTGCCACACGCTCAACGCCCTGATTGATGCCGGGCGTCAAGTGGTGGTCGCGGGCGATCGTCCTCCGGCGGATCTGGAAAGCCTCGATGATCGTGTCCGCTCGCGTCTGGCCGGCGGGCTGGTCGTGGAGATGGGCTCGCATGAGGAAGATTTGCGGCTTGAAATCCTCAAATCGCGGGTCGCCGCGGCTCGTCAGCATCATCAAGGCTTTGATGTTCCCGCCCCCGTGCTCACCTTCATCGCCAGGACCATCACTCATAATGGTCGCGATCTCGACGGGGCGTTGAACCGCCTGCTTGCGCATAACAAGCTGACCGGCCATCCCGTGACCATGGAAATGGCGGAACGCGCAGTGCGTGATCTGGTGCGCCCGCAGGATCCCAAGCGCGTCAAGATCGAGGACATTCAGCGCACGGTCGCACGGCAATACAACGTGAGCCGATCGGACCTGTTGTCCTCGCGACGCACGGCAAACGTTGTTCGCCCACGGCAAATTGCGATGTACCTGGCGAAAACCTTGACCCTTCGCTCCCTTCCCGAGATCGGGCGCCGCTTCGGCGGACGGGATCACACCACCGTGCTCCATGCCGTGCGCAAGATCGAAGGGCTGGTCGGAAACGATACGACGCTTGCCGAGGAGATCGATATCCTCAAGCGTCTGCTCCAGGAATGAAACCAGTCGTCGGATAATCCGAGACTGCAAGTGCTCTGAAACTGCAAGTACTCACAACCGGCCGGCCGCCGCCTCGCGCGGGACCGGCCGGTTGTCGTTTGCTCCGTTTGCTCCGATTCCTCGGGAAAACGCTT
>DATAIA010000147.1:0-6319 GCA_036262895.1 Xanthobacteraceae bacterium | reverse complement strand
ACGCAAATTGCGACGGCTGCGGTGACGTTTCCTTGCACAAAACCATGCCGACCGGTTCCTTCCGACCAAATGGGTTCGGGCTCTACGATACGTCAGGCAACGCTTATGAATGGGTTGCTGATTGCTGGAACGATTCCTACGCCAGGGCGCCAAAGGACGGCTCCGCCTGGACCTCGGGGCAGTGCTCCCAGCGCGTGTTGCGCGGCGGCTCATTTGCCAATAACGCCAACGCCGCGAGATCCGCCGCGCGGTTCAGATACGACATCGATGTTCGTTACTATGCGAATGGCTTTCGCGTGGTCCGTGAGCTTCCGTGAGCAGCGCGGGAGCGCCCGTCATGCGGTTAATTCACGAGGTCGGCCTCAATGCGAGCCGCTTGCGTGTTCCGTTCCAGGAACTAATTCGCTAGCCTGCGGCTTATCCCGTTACATAACGCCGGGAGAGTGCCATGAAAGCCGCAAACTTCATTCTGGCCGTTACTTTGAGCTCCGCCGTCCTGAGTTCGCCGGGCATGGCCCAACCCCTCAGCGGAACGATCGTCAAGATCGATCGCCTCAAGGGGACCGTCGCCATTCGGCCAATCCAAAACGGTACAACCGGCGCGAATACCGGCGGTGCCGCTGAAGAGTTCAAGGCGCAAGGCGGGTTATCGCTGGACGCGGTGCATGCCGGCGATAGGGTCACGTTTTCCGTCGCGGAAAACGGGGGCGTCAAGACGATTACCAAAATCGACAAGCAGTAAGCCCTCAGCGTTCGAAGATTTCACGATCATCCTTTCGGGGAGCGGTCCGATTTGCTTTGAAGCGCGTGAGCATGCTCGCTCATTCGAGCGAGTAAAGAAACGCAGTGATATCGTGCGAGTCTTTGGTCGATATGCCCATCTTGGGCATCGCGTTCCCAGGAAGTATTCTTTGCGGATCCTGCAACCAGGCCGACATGTTTTCGGGAGAGTTTCTCACATATCCGGCGATGTAAACCCTGTTCGCGAGATGCAGGAGCGGCGGACCCACATTGCCTTCGGCACCCGCCACCTTGGGAATGAGGTGGCAGTTTCCGCATCCGTATTCGGTAATAAGTGTTTTGCCGCGCTTGGGGTCGCCCGGAAAATTCAACGTGGTGCCGGTCGGGTTATTGTCACATCCGGCGAGCAGGACCACAGCGAATAGAAGTAGCGTTGCGGCAAAAAGGCTGACGGAATTGCTGCGCATCTACTCTGCTCGTTACCGGTATAGCTAGGGCTTCTGGCCCGAGCTGAAAGTCTTCGTACTCGACCATGGGTCGGAGCTCGTGACCTGCTCAGCCGGCACTTGCTCGACCTTTGGAGACAGCGGGGATTTTGAAAACGTGCGGCCCCATTCCGGATTGGGATCGTTGCTCAGCTTGCCGATGTAGGTGACAAGATCCCAAATGACAGAATCCGGAAGCAGCGCGCCCCAGGCCGGCATGCCGTTCGGCCGTACCTGGAAAATCGACAAGTAAATGTTTTCCGGCTGCCCACCGGCACAGTTGGACGAACCCGGCTTCTCAACCGCAACCTGTAGGTCAGCGTGCGGGTGTTCAGGTCCTGCTTGAGGAACCTAAATCGGACGCGCGTGTTCTCTGCGATGTGAGGGGGCCATGCTGACCGACCAACAACTCGCCATTCTCAAGGAAATCGACAATTCCGTAGCGTTCGATGGTGACGCGCGCAATGAAGTCGACACGCTGGTAATTGAAGGATACGTCGAAAAGGACGGCGACCTCTACCAACTTACGCCCAAGGGCGAGAAGGCACTGCTCGACAACGGTGCCCGCATCAACGAGCTATAGCGTCTTCAATCCAGGTAAAGTCGTCTTGATACCGCCCACACCGCTTGCAGCCGATGCCGTCATGACTGCTTTGATACGCACCGGCATGATCGCCGGGCCCGCGGTCTTCCCGACCATCAGCAAAAGAAAACCCCGTCCAGAGCGGGGGCAGCAGGACGGGGCTCTTCGAAGGACGCGCCCATGGCTGAGCAGCGCCTGGCAAAATTAGTCCATCCACTCCAAGAACTTGTGTTCGGAAGCAGACTCTCTCACAACCTTGTTACCACCGTAAGTGCCGGCGCTTACGACGCTATTCACGCGGCTTGGGCGGTCTGGCCCGAGACGCCGAGCCTGGAACGAGCACTTCCGGCGGCCGTTCTTCCAGATGCACCGAAGGGGTACGGGAGAAGAAATGTGAGCACGGGCAAGAGGCCACACGAGGAAGATCCGCGCGAAACGCCGGCTGACGATCCGCGCCAAGAGACAGATTGGCCAAATACGAAGCAAACGAACCAGCCCTGGAAGGGGAAGGTCGAAAAGGACCAGCAGAACAAGGGAAAAGATATCGACCTGGAAAAATGGCAGGAGTCGAACACACACTAGCCCGGTCGAGCTGTAACGTGAGCGTCCAATGGGCGCGTGCGCGGCGGCTGATCTGCTCGACACCATTGGTCCGCTGCCAGATCTTTAGGTCCCAACCTATTTTAGGTCCCAACCTATTTATCGTCGAACGCTACGACTGCCTCGGCGCGGGGAACGAACCTCGCCTGAACGTTTTCGTTTGTCGTCCTCGAGCATTGTTGTCTAGTTCGGAGCGAATTCATGCAGGAACGCTTCTTCCGGCTGGCCACCTTCCTGCTGTTTTTGCTCGTCGTTGCGCTTTGGTCTCAACCCTATCTGGACCGCCTGCTGTATGCGGCAACTTCTCCCCGGCCAGTAACCGCGAGAAGCGAACTGCCGGAATCGGAGCGCGCCACGATCAGCCTGTTCGAGCGCGTTTCGCCTTCCGTGGTTCAGGTCGTCGGCGCATCGCCGGGTCCTGGTGGCACGGACCTGGAAGGCGAGGGCGTTCGCGAGCAGAGCGGGACCGGCGTGGTGTGGGATGGAGCCGGCCACATCGTCACCAACAATCACGTGGTGAGTGGAACGAAGGAGGTGGCGGTGCGTCTCGCCAGCGGCGAAGTCATTGGCGCATCAATTGTCGGAACGGCGCCGAACTATGATTTGGCGGTGGTGAGGCTGCGAAATACAAGCCACTTGCCGGCGCCCATCGCGGTCGGTACCTCGGCCGATTTGAAGGTGGGCCAATCCGCCTTCGCGATTGGCAATCCGTTCGGGCTTGACCAGTCGCTGACTACAGGTGTGATCAGCGCATTAAAGCGACGCCTGCCGACCAGCGGCGGGCGGGAAATCGGCAACGTTGTCCAGACCGATGCCGCGGTTAACCCCGGCAATTCCGGAGGCCCACTGCTGGATTCCGCGGGACGACTGATCGGTGTAACGACCGCCATCATTTCTCCTTCCGGATCAAACGCCGGAATAGGCTTTGCCATTCCAGTCGACACGGTGAACCGGATCGTGCCCGAGCTCATCGACAAGGGCCGGGTGCCCACTCCGGGCATTGGGATCATCGCGGCGAACGAAGCTGTCGCCACGCGGCTCGGAATTGAGGGTATTGTGGTGGTGCGCGCATTGCCCGGCTCGCCGGCGGCGGAAGCCGGGTTGCGAGGTATCAATCAGGCGAGTGGCGAACTCGGAGACGTGATCGTGGGCGCAAACGGACAACCGACCAGGCGTCTGTCTGATTTGACCGACCAACTGGAAACGGTTGGGGTCGGTCGGGATATTGAACTCTCGGTCAAGCGCAACGATCAAACGGTGAAGCTGAAAGTGAAGGTAGAAGACGTGGGCCGGCCAAGCTGAACTCTGGGGCCGCCGATCTATCTCTCGAGCATGCGAGCCAGCCGCGCGTAAAGCGTGCATCCCACATGCATCCGAAACCTGCGTAATGCGAAAAGTGGTGCGTTGCCGGCGTGATCTGCCGCCGGCAACGCGAGCGGCGAGGCCTTAGTCCTCCAGCACTGCAACGACTTCCAGTGTGTCCGGGTCCACGAGTACAACTTCATCGTTTGTGACGAAATATCGATACCCTTCATAGTCGGGCAGGTATTCGTGGACCTCTTCGGGCAGCGGATAGGAGGTGATGTAGTTCGGAATCCGGGCGCCAACGCGGACCGGGAAATCAACGCTTGCGGGTTCAACGCGCCGGCGTATCAGCACGTCATGCAGGCGTGCCCGCTGCCGCGTCGAAATGTGCAGTCGGCTCCCGCCTTCATAGCGCTCGGCTCTTGCGCCGTACCGTCGATCCTGAAAGCCGCGGTCTTCGAAGCGCTCGCCGTAACGGCGATCCTGAATCCGCCTTTCTCGGTCGCGATCGTAGTCACGATCGGTTCGATACCTTCTTTCCTCCCGGAAGCCTTCATCTCCACGGCGACTTCGCTCGTCAGTGAAGCGTTCACGCCGTTCCGAGCGTTGCTCCGCGCGCGCTCCTTCTCGACGCCCCCGCTCATCGTTGAAACGATCCTGCCGATCAGTGCGTCGTTCTGAGCGTTCCTCTCCGCGGCGGCCCCGTTCGTCGTTAGCATGTTCTTGCCGGTCAAAGCGTTGTTCCGCGCGTCCCTCGCTGCGAGCACTGCGCTCGGAGCGGTCCTGTGGTTCGGACCGCTCGTCTGCCCGGCGCTCGCTCGCGTCTCGGCGCGTCATGTTTCCGCTGCTTCTCTCTTCAGTTGCGGCTCTACCGGGAGAAGCCGTCGATCCACCCTGGCGCTGAGCGGAATCGGCGCCGCGACCGTGCTCGGTGGTTTGCGCAGGGGAATTTGTGGTTGAGGGGGATTGGGCTTGAGGACTTTGCGCCTTGGCCAACCCACCGCCCAAGGCGATTGCAGCGATCGCGCAGGATGCGAGCAAATGATTACGCATGTGAAAAACTCCATGTTGTGTCCCGCCCGAAAACGCCGATGGCCAATTTCGGTTCCGGTCGGGCACGCAAGAGAACACCGCCCGAGTCCACTTCCCGGAGCGCTGAGGTCGCGCGGGAGAAGCAGCGGACTTCAACATCCCCTGCAAATGCTCTTTATCTTTGCGTCGACCTTGGAGTCTTCGGCTTTTATATCGACATCTCCGGGCATCGAAGGTCCGGGAGTGACGGTTCCATCGATCCGCCTGCCGCCCATTCCAGTGGTTGATCCACCGACCGCATTGGGGGATCCCGTCGCATTGGCCGTTCCCAATGTGTTGGTTCCGGGCGGATCATTTGCGGAATTGTTGAGGCCTCCCGCGTTGGCTGGACCGCTCGGGACCCCGCTCACCGCGGCGGGGCCCGCGCCCGGCGCGCCTGCGTTAGGCGTTCCGACTGCGCTTCCGCTGCCCATGCTCGGACCGCTTGCGGCACCGGTGGTCGACGTGCCTCCGCCGGAGGTGCCTCCCGCCGATCCGCCACCGCTACTCTGTGCTAGCGCCAGCGTGCCGGTCAGCGATAAAGCCGTAGCTGTAGCTAATGCGATAACCGTTGTTCTCATGTGGTATCCCTCGCTCAGAGAGGGGACAACCACGCGAGATAATCTGTCGTTCCAAAAAAACTGTAGTGAGCAACGAAGCGGAACTCTCTCTGCCGGGATGAAAAACGGAGCGGAACGTGTCCGCTGCGGGCGGATTGGATTGTGAGGCACGGAGGCCCGCATGAGCAAAGACAAGGATACGCAAGGAATCGCTCGGACCGAGCGAGGCGAGCAGCAGCCGGGCGACAAGGACCGTGCTCAAACAGCGACGGTCACCGACGATGGACCACCGCCAAAGGACAAAAGAGGGCTGGATAAATCGGATCGCGCTGCGGGAAAAAAGCCCAGGACCAGCGGTCACTCGTAATCGCTGAGCGGTCTCCGCAATTACTCCTTCAGTGACGCGCGAACTCGCGACGTGCCGCTCACTGAATGACCCAGCGCGTCGTTGCCCGCGCGGTTTGGGAAGGAGCATCTCTGAGGCAACGCCGCGCGGATTCAATCTCCGCCTCGGTGGCTCCATGGCTACGCGCCCATGCCTCCGCGGCATATGCCGAGAATTTAGCGACGTAGAACCGAACAACCGAACAGGATGCGCGGTGAATGAGTCCGGAGTGCTCGGCGGCTTCCGCCTGCGACGCCAACCCAAGGCAGATCACCGCGACACATCCCCAGCGTACCCGCATTATTTGAACCCCTCGTCCCCGGCTGCATGGAGTCTGCCCAGCAATATGCATTCGAGCGCTCGCAGCTTATTCGAATTGAACTAGCCGACTCACGCAGCCAAGCCAAGTTACCGATGAACCTGGCGGGACTTCTCCACCTGTTTAACGTGAACTGCGAATAGACTCGGCACTTCGATCAAATCGATCACACTGGCCGAAATATTTTCGCCTGACTCGACCTATCAACAGATTCCACAATGAATGAGATGCTCAGATGAAGACACAATCATCGCCACAGCATTAAATTGC
>DATAIA010000146.1:0-1816 GCA_036262895.1 Xanthobacteraceae bacterium | reverse complement strand
GCGATCCCTTGGGATTGTGGAGTCCTCTCAAGGGATTGGAATGGTGGGCGCGACTGGGATCGAACCAGTGACCCCTGCGATGTCAACGCAGTCGCCTCCCCCGAAGCCTGCAGAAATCCATGTGATCTAGATGAATTCTTTCCGGGTTCATTCAGTCTTAGTTCACGGCAACCTGGGGCCAACCTGGGGCGCAAGCCGCTCGTTCTCGGCAGGATAAAGCCGTTACGAATACCTCCCAGAAAGGATCGACGAACCCTAGCTCTTCTTGGATGTCACGACGTAAACGCGACCCGGCACCTGGGTCACCTTTTTGCTGTTACATTTCGGGCACCTTACCTTCGCGGCATCGTGCTCGGCGATGGTTTCGGCGCGCTGGAACGACTTGCCGCATTCTCTACAACGATACTGATAGGTCGGCACGTCCACACTCCCGATCAAATAGCTCCAATGAAATCCCGCTTCCCTAATTCAACACCGCAATGCCGCAGAATGTCGTAAGCGGTGGTGCAATGGAAATAGAAGTTGGGCATCACGAAATGCACTAGCTAGGCCTGGCCCTTAAAAGGTCGGCTCCAAAGGCCCTGCAAAGTCAACCGGCAGAGCAAGCAAGCGCGAAAAGAGATAGCTCCAAGCCTTAGCTAGAGACTGCTTATTCTCCGGTCTTCGTTATGTCCCTGCCGAGCACTCTCGCTGCCGCCGCACGATGGACAGGCTTGATGTGTGAGGTGAGCCCGAATACGGCCGTGAACACAGCTGCGTCATCGGTAAATGCAAGGCCACGCCCAGACCCATGACAGCGGTCGATACCGCCATCGAAAGATGAAGTAGGCAAGTGCTGCGAGCAGGATGCCGCGTACTCGCATAGGGGTCGCGGGATCGAGTGCGCAGTAGTAAGCTGCTACCAAATCCTCGACGAATGGCAAGCGTCCGGCGAACTGCTTGAGCGCGGTCCAAAAATCACGAATTACCGTTCGCTCTTGCTCCTGGAAGTTCAGAGCGGGAGCTCTATTCCACGCAGCCATACTTAACCTCTGGCCAGCAAAAGAGGAGTTTGAGATATGCTGTCGGTCCGAAGTCTACAAGCGTGTAAGCACTGCGAGGGCGACGCTGTTGAGGTCCTGTGGCGGGTCAGCGTGACCGCGAGCGCGCCAACTGTTCGTCCGCACTCCACACCCCACCACCTGCAAACACGAAGAATAGAAAGACAAAACAGAACAATATGGCGAGCTGACCTCCGTTGATCGTCGGGAAGAAGCTCTTCGGCGCATGCGCCATGAAATAAGCAACCGCCATATCACCGGCGAGGATAAAGGCGACTGGTCGCGTGAAAAGCCCAATGAGAATTAGAAAGCCACCGACAAGTTCAAGCACACCTTGAACGCCGATCAGCGAGAATAGCGTCGGAGCGGCGTGATCAGAGGGCGGAAAACCAAGTAGCTTCCCCGTGCCATGCTCAAGGAATAGCAACCCGGTCACGATCCGCAGGACCGACAGAGAGAGTGGTGTCCAAGCAGCGAGATCCATTCGGCTTCCCCTTCCAAGTTTGCGGCCGTCACTCGCACACCGTATCGCGCCAAACGCGATCAGTGGCAAGGCAACGAAAATCAATCTCAGTGGGACCGCGTCGGCCCTATTCCGGTCAGAAGCCATTCAACTGACACGCGGCAGGCAAGGCAGAAGGGCACAATCAAATTGTGCGGCATGAGCGAGGCTCCTCTGCCCTCATACTTGGTGTAGGTGTCTCGCGTCACGCCAAGCAAAAGCGCCATTTCGTGGATCGGATAGCGAGCCACTGTCCGCGCTTGCCTCACTCTCG
>DATAIA010000145.1:0-11415 GCA_036262895.1 Xanthobacteraceae bacterium | reverse complement strand
ATCGTAGAATTTGCTTAAAATGAAAATCAATCGCAGCAGTAGTACCCCATCCTACGTCCAGCTTGCAGACCATTTCAGATCGGCGATCGCCAATGGTATTATAATACCCGGAACGCAACTTCCGTCCGAAATCGAGCTCGTTAACCAGTCGAAATTAAGTCGCATCACAGTCAGACGCGGGCTCGATATCCTTGAAAAAGAAGGCTGGGTTGTCCGCCGGCAAGGGCTAGGGACCTTTGTCCGCAGCGCAATTAATCATGAGCTTGCAAACGTACAGACGGTCTCGGAGGTACTGTTCGCGCGGGGGATTAGTCCTTCTGTCAAGGTTCTGGGTTTCGGCACGGTAGAACCGCCGGCAAATGTGCGCAGCGTGTTACAGCTTGAGGAGGACGAACAGATATTGCTGATCAAACGGCTCTATCTTCATGGCAACGAGCCGCTTGCATTGCTTCACATTTATCTTCCGCAGAACGCCCGGGAGCAGGCTGCTGCTCTATATAGCACCGATCCCACGACTGAGACGACCTACACAATGTGGGAGCAAAAATTTGGATTGCGCTTGAAAGGTGCGAGCAACACCATCCGTGCCATTAAAGCGGACACCGAGAATGCAGAGGTCCTCGGCTTGCAGATCGGTGACCCTATCCTGGCGCTTGAGCGCATTACCTATGCAGACGATGGGCGCGCGCTTGATTACATCATGCTTTATCACCACTGGGAGCGGTACCAGTTTTCGGTGATGATTCCCCGCAATAATCCGAAGCCTTCGTAAATTCGATTTTTTAAGCTGAATCGAGCCGAACCGACACAATCAGCGGCTGGTCAGTCCCCATGCAACTCCACTCCTGCTAGTGCCAAATTGCACGTCGCTATTGTCGAATTGCGGCCATTGTTCTATGGCGACGCTCTCATGGTCCTGCCTGATCACCCGCAATTCGAATCGGTCGCGTCGTATGACGAAAAATGACGGATCTGCCTCCGACCCAACGCCGCCCGTCAGTGGCACGCGCAACTGGGCACAATTACTCCTTCGATATCGAGAACCGAACTCGACAAGGGGCGCGATCGAACTCCTTATTACCGGAATTCCGTTTGTCCTCCTCTGGGTGTTGGCCTGGGCGGCGCTGAATGTCGGTTATTGGCTTTGCCTGCTGATTGCGATCCCCGCCGGGGCATTTCTGGTGCGGCTTTTCATGATCCAGCACGATTGCGGTCACGGCGCTTTCTTTCGGCAGCGCCGTGCCAATGATTGGATTGGACGGATCATCAGCATACTGACCATGACGCCGTATGACTTCTGGAAGCGGACGCACTCGATCCATCATGCGACATCCGGCAACCTCGACCGTCGCGGCATCGGTGACGTCGATACGTTGACGGTGCGCGAATATCTTTCGTTATCTTTTTGGGCACGCCTGCGCTATCGCCTTTATCGCAATCCGATTGTCATGTTCGGGCTCGGCCCCGCATATTTGTTCATTTTTCAATATCGCCTGCCAGTCGGAATGATGCGCATCGGATGGCGGCCATGGTTCAGCACGATGGCGACCAATGCAGCGATTGGCATCATAGCGGCCGGACTGATGTGGATACTGGGCATTGGTCCGTTTCTACTTGTACATCTGCCGATTTTATTGATCGCGGCCTCAATCGGCGTTTGGCTGTTTTACGTGCAGCACCAATTTGAAGAGACCACCTGGCATGAAGGCCAAACGTGGAACCTGCACGATGCGGCCCTGCACGGCAGTTCGCATTACGATTTACCGCCCGTGTTGCGCTGGTTGACAGCCAATATCGGTGTTCATCATGTGCATCATCTCAACAGCCGAATTCCGTACTATCGCCTGCCCCAAGTCCTGCGCGATTATCCCGAGCTCCATGCGGTCGGCCGACTGACCTTGATGGAGAGCCTGCGCTGCGTACGATTGACCCTGTGGGATGAAAGCCAGAAAAAGCTGATCTCGTTTCGCGAATTGCACAGCCTCTATCTTGGCGCCCATTGAAGGCGCGCGCGTGGTTTCTTTGCCGTCCTGAAATGACCGATTCAACTTCATCCTCGCATACCCGATGGTCTGTCGTGTTTGCCTTGATATTTGCCGGCTTCGTCGCCGCCTTTCAGGTCGGTAAAGCGGCAATTGCTGTTCCTCTTCTCCGTCACGATCTCGACTTGAGCCTCGATGCTGCCTCGTGGATTTTAGGTGCGTTTGGCACACTCGGCGCAATTGCTGGTTTCCCCATAGGAATACTTGTTTCGCGACTAGACCCTCGCAAAGCTGTTGTCGGTGGATTGCTGGCAATCGGAGCCGGCAACATTCTTGGCGCGATGTCGCCAACACAAGTTCAACTTCTTGCAAGCCGCGCACTTGAAGGCTCCGGCTTTCTCATCACCGTCGTTGCAATTCCCACGATGCTGCGAATAGTCTCCGCGCCGCGCGACCGCGATTTCGTTTTTTCGTGCTGGACGACTTACATGCCGGGCGGCACGGCATTGATGATGCTCGCCGGACCTATCCTCAACCCGCTCGGGTGGCAGGGGCTGTGGCTTGTCAATGGATGTCTTGCATTTCTCTACGCAGCTTTTGTTACGGCAATTCTGGCGCGGAACACTTCTTCGATCACAGCAGCAAGTTCCGCAAATACGAAAATCGCGATTGCCGGAGTGCTCCGCTCTCCCGGGCCTATTGTGCTCGCGCTGTGTTTTACCGTTTACGCCATCCAATATTATGCGATGACCGGGCTGTTTCCGGCTCTCCTGGTTGAGCGTCTCGGGCTTTCCGTTGCCGCCGCCGGGGCAATCAGTGCGGCAACCGTTGTTGCCAATGCAGCGGGCAATCTCGCCGCCGGCGCATTGATGCGATGGAAAGTTCCTTTCTGGGCGACCATTGTCACCGCGTTTATTGTCACTGGAATTGCAGCCCTGGGTATTTTCGGCGGTGACTTCCCGGCAGTGGTAGTTGCCATGCTTGCAGCGTTAAGCCTTGCAATTAGCGGACTTATTCCAGCATCGGTTTTTGCCGGCATGCCGCGGCTTGTCGCAAGCCCTCATATGATTGCCGTGGCGTTCGGATTGCTGGTGCAGGCCAGTAATCTCGGCCAGCTCCTCGGACCTCCCGCTCTGGGTAGTTTCGTTGAGCGGTTCGGCTGGTCGTCGGCATCCCTCGTGTTCTTGCTCACCGCTCTTGTCGGCGCCATCCTGGCGGTGAGCTTGCGTCCGTTGCTGCGCTAAATGGAATGACTGTTTGCATCCTCATGTCCCCAAGGATTGAAATCGAACGCGCTCTTCGCCATCTCGCGCCACGCATTCCGCCGCACGAATGCGGCGCGGTCCTTGATCATGCAATGGGCAGCTCAGGCCTGCACAATGCTTCACCTGAGAACGCCGCATGGCTCTCTCTTGTCACGTATATCCGACACGTTTTCACGGATTATGACGAACTTTTGAGCGCGGGATATGACGTCGACAGTGCACGGCATTTTGTCGCTGCCGAAATAGACGTCGTGCTCAAGCAATGGGACGCGAAACGAAAACTGAACCTCGAAGAGTAGCCCGCGACTCTTTTGAGCACGTGCTGGCTCACCGCTTACATTGCAAGACCCTGTCCGCAGGACGATAATGAATATCGGGAGTGGAATGGCGGTTCAGGCGGCTTGCACCGCCGGTGAATCAAAGGCTGGTGCGATCCGCCTCTTTTGGCAGGAGCGCACCCATGCAAACGATCCCGTGCAAGACCAACCCATTCCGACGAACGATTGCCTCCCGGTTATTTGTTCCGGCCGCACTTGCCGCGATCGGCGGCGTAAGTCTGCTGGCCTCCTCGACATGGCTGTTATCATCAACTGCCTTGTCGCCTGCGGTCGGCGAGACGCGTCCTACATCTGCCGATAATGCAATCGCCTTAACAAAGGCCGATCCATTTTCATCTGTCTGCCATGCAAACGTCTCAACCGCGGCCGCAAGGATTCAGCTTGCTGCCACCGAGGTTCCGCCATCGGAAATGCAGGCCGTGACGCCAATGCCGACATTTGCCGACAGCGATCCGCCGTTTTGGGATGGTCTTGGGGCTTTGACCTACCCGATCACGACCTCAAATCCGCCGGCACAAGAGTATTTCAATCAAGGTCTGCGCCTTACTTATGCGTTCAATCATGGCGAAGCCCAGCGCGCGTTCCGCAAGGCGCAAAAGCTCGATCCCGGTTGCGCCATGTGTTTCTGGGGCGAAGCGCTGGTACTCGGGCCCAATATCAATCTGCCGATGCAGGACGATGCAATCGCGCCGGCCTATGTCGCTGCGCAAAAAGCGCAAGCGCTTGCAGGCAAAGCCTCACCACGTGAACAGGCGCTGATTGCTGCGGTTGCGACGCGCTACGCAGAGAATACGAAAGCAGAGCGGCCGGTTCTTGATGCTGCCTACGCCGCCGCAATGGGCAAGGTCGCCGCGCAGTTTCCCGACGACGATAACATCGCGGTGCTCTACGCAGAGGCGCTGATGGATGTAAGCCCATGGAATTACTGGCAACCGGGCGGACATGAGCCCAATCCGCAAAGCGCTGAGATCGTTCCGACGTTGGAACGCGTTCTTGCCAAAAATCCCAATCATGTCGGTGCAATGCATTATTACATTCATGCGGTAGAAGCCTCGGACCGGCCCGAGCGAGCGGAGCCCGTTGCTGACCGCCTGCGTGGCGCTGTTCCCGCAGCCGGCCATCTCGTGCATATGCCCAGCCACATTTACTATCGCGTCGGGCGATATCTCGATGCGCTTGCTGTGAACAAGGCGGCGACCTCGGTCGACGAACAATATATTGCCGACACGCACGCCCCGATGGGCGTCTATCGGTTGGGCTATTACCCACATAACGTTCATTTCGTGCTGGCCTCTGCGCAGATGTCAGGCGACGGACCAACCGTGATCGCCGCGGCGGAGAAGTTGCGCAACCTCATACCGGACGACGTCGCACGCGGCATCGCGCTGGTGCAGCCCATCAAGGCGGCACCTTACTTTGCTCATGCGCAGTTCAGTTCGCCTGAGACAGTGCTTGCTTTACCCGATCCCGGAAATGCCATTCCTTACATGACGGCGATGTGGCACTTCGCCCGCGGTATGGCGCAGGTGGGGCGAGGCGACATGAACGCGGCGCAAAATGAAGCACAAGCCATCGCAGCGCTCGAACGCACGGGCGACTTCGCGGTGCTCAACACGGCGGGCGTGCCTGCCCAGGATGTGTTGAAACTTGCCCGCACATCGATCGAAGCGCGAATGGCGCAGGCAAACGGTGATACGCAAACGGCAATCGAGCGATTCCAGAAAGCGGCCGAGCTGCAGGAGCAATTACCTTATATGGAGCCGCCCTACTGGTATTATCCCGTGCGCCAATCCTTAGGCGCTGCCCTGCTTCAAGCAGGGCGCTACGACGAGGCAAAAAATCAATTCGAACAGGCGCTCAAACGCGCGCCGAATAACGGCTGGTCGTATTTCGGGCTTATTGAACTCTACAAAGCACGTGGCGATCAGGACAACCTGCGTAAGGCAGAAGCCGAATTTGCCAAGACGTGGATCGGCGATCGACAATTGCTGCAGCTCTCGAAACTTTAGCGCGATATAACATTCTGCGACAGTGCCAGCTTTGCCGCCGCGGTTATCAAAACGCAGCGGCAAGTTCTTTCGCGCCTGGCCGCCTTGCCTCTTCATCCATTGTTGCATTGGTCGCGGCAATCAGCTTTGAGACGACATTATTCCTGATTGCGACCGGATTACGCGTGTAACTTTTTTGCTGAAAGAAATTTGAGGTCGGAACCTTCTCGCGCATCGCTTGCGGCATCATCACCATATCGAAGCCGTTGCCGTCCCCGGTGAGATTCATCATCTCAAGTTCGGCCGCACTTAAGCTCGCTTTATGCCCCTTCATCCGGGCAAACGCGACTGAGTTGATGAGTTTTTGTGTCTGCAGCAGTGGACCCACATCTACGTCCAAATTCAAGGCGTGAATGCCGAGACCTTGCGGGGTCTTGGCCAGTTTTTCGTGCTCGCGCCATTGATCGGGAACGGTTCTGCTGAAGGCAATCATTCGCTGAATAATGGATATCTTTTGTTCGAGCGCCTTTTTGACATTCCCCGTCAGCGTCCCGGCTTTGTGCTGAAGTGCTGCGATCATCTGATCGCCCTGCTCCGCCAGCAATTCCACGCTGTTGACATGAAGAAGCTGATTATAACCAAGAGCCGTTGTAATGGCGCGAGCTCCGGGGCGCACGATTTCAAGGCCGGCCTGCAAATCGTAGGCGCCGTTGCCGCCGCACTCGAAAGCATAGATACGCACGATCTGATCCTTGGTCAGACCGGCCACAGATGCCACGCCGGCATAAGCTTTCTTGTATTCCATTTCGTTTTGAGGACGCCGCGGGACGAACCCATAGTGCTCAGCGGCAGCCTTCAGGATATCGGCAACAACCGGCACGTATTCTTTGACTGGCTTGAGGGTTTCCGGAATAGAAGAATCAAAGCCGGCGGGCTTTGCCGGGCCGGAGTAAACCGGCGGTTGGATGAGCACGTAATCGGCAAGCGTAATGTCTTGATTATTGCGGCGCTTACTGAAGCGAGCGCGGCGCTTCTCCGCAATCAAGTTCCAATAAGCGGCCTCCTCGCTTTCGAACGCCTGACGCGCCTCGATATAGGCTTGCAATTTCGCCTGGTCGGTTGACTGCGCCTGCGCACGCGCAGAGGCAGCAACAGCCGATAGAATCAGTAACGAGCAAAAGAGCAAGGCCCTCATACGCAATCTCCAACGCGCCACAAAACATGCTCAGACATGAGCCGCAATTTGATCGAACTCTGTTCCGGCTAACGATGGGTTAACCGCCGCGATAAGCGCTAAAGAGAGCTGGCATTCGCATCATAAAATAGGGCTGAATTGATCACTACTGCATATCCCGCGAGTTCAAGATATCGGGTAACGGCTTGCAGTGCGGCGGGCGCAACGGACCGGTTCTCTTGCCTGCCCGAAACATAGCGCGAGCCGCGAGCGCCAGTTCGCAACTTCGACCCCGAATATTCGCGCTGAACTTGGTAGTGACATCGGCAAGCGCGAGCAAGTTCTCTCGTCAGTCACTCATGCTCGCCGTGATTCACGAGTCAATGACCACACTCCCGTGCCCGCAGTTCGCGCCAAATCGACGCGGCAGCAGATTAGGCAGGTATGTGCGGCGCAGTTATCTGAACAAAATTTCAGAAACGGCCGGTTCCGCATTCATTAAACCAATTGATCTGTTCATCTGTCGACTCTGCGAACTGTGCAGGTAAGCGACCGAACACGAGTTCAGGAACCAACGCGAAGTTTGGTTTGTTCAGTAGCTGGTTCAGAACCGGAGATCGCTGGCGGGGCATCGCGGATCGAACGTTTCCATTCAAGGATGGAGAGGACGGATATATGACCTGCACAGCGAAACGAACGGCTCTTGCATTGAGCACCTGCGCAATCTTGGCGTTGGGTGCAGCCACAAGTGTTTCTGCGGCACCAATGAGCGGAGGCTCCCCCGCCATGAAGTCAGCGGTGCCGAGCGACTTGATCCAAGTCCAGCGCGGCGGCGGACGCGGAGGTGGTGGCGCAATCGGTGGCGGCGGAATGCGTGGCGGTGGCGCCATGGGCGGCGGTGGATTCCGCGGCGGCATGGGAGGCGGCGGATTCCGCGGAGCCAACATTGGCGGCGGAGGATTCCGCGGCGCGGCTGTCGGTAGCGGATTCCGTGGCGGGGCGGTCGGCACTGGTTTTCGCGGCGGTGCCGTTGGCGCAGGCGTTCGCGGCGCTGCTCTAGGAACAGGTTGGCGAGGCGCCGGAACTTGGGGTGGCGCGGGCTGGGGCGGCGCGGGTTGGCGTGGCGCAGGCTGGCGCGGCGGTTGGGCCGGCAATCGTTGGGGCTGGCGCGGCAATCGCGGCTGGGGTTGGGGTGCCGCCGGTCTTGGTCTCGGTTTAGGCTTGGCAGCAGCGACGAGTCCGTGGTGGGGGGGAGACTATGGATATGGATGGGATTATCCGTATGGCTATGGCTATGGATACGGATCTCCAGTCGGCTACGGCTATGGATCCTCTTGCACCTGCTACTAATCGGAAAATCAAAATCCACGGCAGCCATGCTGCCGTGGATTTTGTTTGTTTTTGTGAAACCCAGCACGCTTACCCGGATTTGCGGATCAGCCGCATTTGCCGTTTGAGTTCCGGTTTAAGCCAGTCCGATGTCCAGTTCCCAAACCAACGAGCGCTATCATCGGCCGATATAAGGCGTGCGGGGGCTATGGCCACCCGGTCCCCAGCTTGTCTGACCAGCAGCATGGCAATTGCCTATTGCCGGTTGGCGAGATGAGCATCAAAATACGTTCCGACGTCCCGCCAGGTGAAACTCGCAAAAGGAACTCGTGCCAAACGGCTTGGCGATTTGCTGCCGCCAAGTCTGACGTCTTCATTTCTTCAGGGAGTCATCATGTCCAGGACATTGCTTTTATCGGCCAGCGTGTTGGCCGCGGCCTGTCTCGGGGCCGCTCCAGGCTTCGCTCAAGGTTTCAGTCTGCCGGACGGTCCGGGCAAGGAAACGGTTTCCGCGATTTGCGGCGGGTGCCACGATATCAGCCGGCTGGGTGCAGGCTATACGCCTGATGGCTGGAACACAGTCATGACGATGATGATCAATTTCGGCGCGCCGATCCCGCGTCATCAAATTGTGACCATCAAGGAATATCTGACCAAGTCCTTCCCCGAACGGCCACGGCCTCCAGCAAACATTATTGCCGGTCCTGTTGAGGTGAACTTCAAACAATGGCAGGTGTCCACATCCGGCTCGCGTCCGCACGATCCATGGGCGACGCCCGATGGCGCGATCTGGTACACAGGACAACTCTCCAACAAGCTCGGCCGGGTCGACACAAAAACCGGCGAGATCAAGGAGTTTCCGCTTGAGCCGCAAACCGGGCCGCACGGCATTACGGCCGATAAAGACGGGAATATCTGGTACACCGGTAACTTCCAGGGCCTGATCGGCAAATATGATCCAAAAACTGGCAAGGTGACCGAATATCCATTGCCTGATCCGGCGGCGCGCGATCCGCATACGCTTGTCTTCGACCAGAGCGGGATTTTGTGGTTCACCGTTCAGCAAGCCAACATCATCGGGCGGCTCGACCCGGCAACCGGCGAGATCAAACTGTTGACGTCGCCCACTCCGAAGTCGCGACCCTATGGCATTCAGATCAACTCCAAGGGCGTGCCGTTCTATGCGGATTTCGGCGCGGCGAAAATTTCGAGCATCGATCCGAAGACGTTGCAGATCCGCGAATATCCGTTGCCCGATCCGGCCTCCCGACCGCGTCGCCTCGCGATCGACGATCATGACATGATCTACTACGCGGATTTCCCGCGCGGCTTCCTGGGCCGGCTTGATCCGCAAACGGGACAAGTCACCGAGTGGCAATCGCCGAGCGGACCGAAGTCGGAGCCTTACGGCATCGTCTTCACCAAGGGCGCGATCTGGTACAACGAGTCATTCGCCAAGCCGAATACGATCGTGCGCTTCGATCCGAAGACGCAGAAGTTCCAGACCTGGGCGATTCCGGGTCCGATGGGCGGCGACATCGTCCGCAACATGGCAATCAACGCCGACGGCAATCCGGTGATGGCGAACAGTCTGGCCAATCAGGTCGGCATCATCGAAATTAAATAATTGGCTTCACGTTAGCGAGCGCTGCGAGTCGAGTGACACTCGGCCCGCCGTTTGATTGAGCTACGGAATTAATTCTTCCCATGACTGCCGATTCAATGACGGTGAAATTCTGGGGCGTCCGCGGCAGCATTGCGGTACCGGGGGCAAGCACAGTTCGTTATGGCGGGAATACATCGTGCATCGAAGTAAGGTGCGGGCAAAACCTGGTCATTCTCGACGCGGGCACCGGGTTGCGGGAGCTGGGCCGCGTCTTGAAAACGGCGCTCCCGATCCATGCCGATATTTTTTTAAGCCACTGTCACGCGGACCATGTTTGTGGGCTTCCATTTTTTGCTCCCGCCTACTCGGCGGCGAGTTCATTGCGGCTTTGGGCCGGCAATCTCGGCCCTGATATCAAGCTCTCCGAAGTCGTTGACCTGATGATGACGCCGCCGCTGTTTCCGATCGGCCCCAACGCCTTTCAGGCGAAAGTCGAATTCCGGGATTTCCGGGCAGGCGAAGTACTGCACCCTGTGGACGGGCTGATGGTTCGCACAATCCGCCTCAACCATCCCCATGGTGCCACCGGATTTCGAATCGAATTCGCCGGCCGCGCGCTCGCCTACGTCACCGACCACCAGATCGGCGATCCGGCCATCGACGAGCCTCTGCGGTCGTTTTTGCAAAATGTCGACTTACTGATCTGCGACAGCACGTATACGGACGAGGAACTGGGACCCCATGTAAACTGGGGTCATTCCAGTTGGCAGCAGGGACTGGCACTGGCCCGCGAGGCGCGGGCCAAGCAATTCTGCCTGTTCCATCACCATCCCGATCACGATGACGCCATGCTCGATCGGATAGCCGAACAGGCTGATGCCATGCTCGCCGGGACGATCGTCGCACGCGAAGACATGCACATCAGTCTGTGAAGAATAATGGTCATGCTGGAGCCGCCAGCCGACCATATTTCCGACTATCGTTGAGCGAGCGAAATTGCCTGCTTCTATCAACTCATTTTTTTGAAACTCGGCGCAATGCGGGAGTGAGTTGCGACAGCGGCGGCAGCTCATCGCCCCCCGAGATGCACTCGTCCTGGCCGAATTTACGAACCAGAACGATCATTCTTTCACCGGTGGTCCCAAGGATGCGATTGCAGACGTCCAGGGCCTCTTCAAACAACGCCTCGGTGCGTTCAGCTTCCTGACCGCGGCCGTTCCGGAGATCGACAGTCAGAATGACCGTTGCGTCTTTCGGTTCGGCATACATGCCGCGCACCGCAACCCAGATATGTTCTCGCGCCCAGGTACGCTCTATGCAGCCGTACAAACCGGCACGAAGCTCTGCCATTTGCTCACGGGTTGCCCAATCCGGGACATCGGCTCGTACGATCGGCATCTAACTCTCTCCTGACATAAGATTTCAACGGTTCGGTTGCGACGTGCGGATGCAAGCCGGCGCTAGAGTGCGATGAAAAAAGATTGAATCACGATCGCGCTCCTTTGTTTGAGCATGATCTCCGGGCAAACGCTTTGCGTTTGTCCCGAGGAAAACCGGTTTCCACTTTTCCGGATCATGCTTTAGGTGACGGCTGCGTGCGATCCGGCGACATCAGATCGCGCATGGATGAATTTCGCCGTGAACAGCAGTGCAATGCTGGAAATCACTGACGTTACGATGACGAGCATCGAGATCGGCCAAGTCCCTGCGACAGGCAGCAGAGCGGTGGCAAA
>DATAIA010000144.1:0-3196 GCA_036262895.1 Xanthobacteraceae bacterium | reverse complement strand
GATCGGGTGTTCGACGCCAACCAGATCGGTAAATCGTGTTTTGATCATCCTGACCTCAAATACTGCCGCAGCATTTTCTTGCTGTAAAATCTCTGCGTTATCCCGATCGCAAATCCCAGCCAAGTCTGTCGAATACGCGGGTTTCCTGCCGGCTAAACCGCGATTTGTACGACGTTAACCGGGAGGATGCCGTCGCAGTGGACAAATGTCTACCTGCAGGCGAGGAAGTTCAGGGCAGGGCCATCATGCAAAAGGGCAAGGATTTAGCTCGCCCTCGAGAAGTCCCTGGTCCACGGACAGAGAGCGCCATCGGCAATCGGCCGGCTTCGGCATTTCAAAAGCCAAATTATGCGTGAGCGGGCTTTCCGCTCAGGCAGAAAGCGAGCGCGCGCTCGCGGTCGCCTCATCATCGAATGCGGTCGAGATGTCGCGGATGCTGACCACGCCGATCAGACTGTAATTGTCGATCACCGGCAAATGGCGGATGTGGTGCTTGTTCATCAGATGACGAACGTGCTCGAGCGTGTCGGTCGAACTGCAGGAAACAAGCTGCTGGACTGAAATCAATTGCGAGACTTTGAGACTTACGCCGGCGGCGCCGTGCTCGGCAATGGCGCGGACGACATCGCGTTCGGTGAACATGCCAACGGCGGTATTTCCTTCGGTCCGGACCACGTCCTTGACGACAAGCGCACTGATATTGCTGGCCCGCATTAATTGGGCCGCAATGCCGACAGTCTCATTCATGCGAACCGTTGCAACCCGGGCAGTTTTCTTGCGCAGGATATCTCCGACTTGCATCGCAACCTCCCTTTAAGGTGAGCCGCAGGACCTTTACCATATTATTGGTATACATTATGCCACTTGTCAATCGAACTCATCATTCGCTTCATGAGGCGCCACGAGAATGGACATTGTTGGGCTTCCCGGCACTTTCTCCTCGTCACAAGCTCGCGAACAATGTCGGCTACGGAGTTCGCTTGCGCGCAAAAAAGCGCCCACCTTTTAAGGTGGGCGCTTACGTTCCGGCCAATCAAGATGGTCAGTTTGCCTGAGCTTTGGCGATCACAGACTTGCGCCACGGTTTGAGAACCACGATCGCAAGAAGCGACGCGACAATGTTGGCGCCCGCGGCAATCAGGAACACCCGGTCCCAGCTTCCCGAGGATTGCTGCATGTAGTTGCCGAGAGGCACAAGCAACGAGGCGGTGCCTTTGGCCGTGTAGAGAAGCCCGGCATTGGTGGTCGCGAATTTCGCCCCGAACGTATCGGTGCAAGTGGAGGGGAACAGAGAATAGATCTCACCCCAGGCGAAGAACACGATACCAGACAGCACCACGAACCAGATCGGATCGTGCCCCAGCATGTACAGCGCCCAGATGCCTATGCCCTCTAAACCGAAGGCGATGAACATCGTATTTTCGCGGCCGATCATGTCCGATACCCAGCCGAAGAACGGCCGTGTCAATCCGTTGAGGACGCGATCGATCGTCGCCGCGAAGGTCACGGTCGTCATCGTCACCGCCATCAGAGTGACGGGTACGCTGTCGATTTTCCAGTCCGCCGCAATCGGCTTCAGATTGGCGGTCACCATCAATCCGCCGGCCCCGACCAGCACGAACATCAGGTACATCAGCCAGAACAGCGGCTCCCGTATGACCTCCTCCGGTCCGTAATTACGACGGCTCTGGAAAATGCTGGCATTCTGAATTACCGGCGGCGCCTGTCCCGCTTTTGGAGCAACCAGAAAGAATGCGAGGATGACGACGATGATGCCTTGGCCCAAACCAAAATAGAGGAAGGTGTTCTGAAAGCCGGAGTCCTTGATCATCGCCTGAATTGGAGCGACGGTGAGCGCCGAGCCGGCGCCAAAGCCCGCCGCCGTAATGCCGGCGGCAAGTCCGCGCTTGTCTGGAAACCACTTCAGCGCGTTGCCGACGCAGGTGCCGTAGACGGCGCCAGCTCCGATGCCGGCCATGATCATCCCGAAATAATATCCGGAGAGGCTTGTGGCGTGCGAGTTGATCGCCCAGCCGGCACCACACAGGATACCGCCGGCGAGGACCACCAGACGCGGACCATACTTGTCGACAAACCAGCCCTCGATCGGCACCAGCCAGGTTTCGAAAAGAACGAAAAGTGTGAATGCCCACTGGATCGATGCACGATCCCATCCGAATTTTTTCTGGATATCCGGGACGAAGAAAGTCCAGCCGTATTGGTAATTGGCGATCATCACCATAGCGGCGACTCCGATAGCCAACTGCGTCCATCGATAACTATCGCTGACGCGAGCATCGGCCGAAGCCGCTGCGTAAACCCTGTCTGTCATGGCGAATCCCCGAGCACGTTTTTGTTGCCGGATTTTGGTATGTAATATGCCACTAGGCAACCCATCCTTACGACTCATGTCGCATCCGGGCGATATGTCACAGCGGCAAGCTCGACAGAGGCCAAAAAAAATGACCCGGTAACGGGGCCATTCGGCAGATTTGTTCGTGTAAGTGTATAGACGAGAGCTTTCAGGCTGTGTGGAGGCTTCACAGGCCGAAATAGGGAAGATCGCCATTGCGGATGGCCGTTTGGGCGTTCGCCCTCAGCAACTGATCCAGCGCCGCCATGAAGCGCCTGAAGAGGGTGGCAGAAGGTGCGATCGCGACTGAGGCAGCTTTAGACATCGGAATTCCCTGTGGTAAGACTACATGGAACTCGTTCTATGTATGCCAGATGCCAGAGACAACCGCCTTGTTTGCATAGCAGCAATTTCGTCTTCGCATCGCAGCATAACTGCGGCTGGCGAGAACGATTGGGCATGTGAAAAGGGCAGCGGGAACCGGCACGCGACCATTTTCACATGGAATTCAGCTACTGGAAAAAGGCGGCAACTACTCGGCGGCGACTTTGCGCGGCGGATCGAGCGCGCCGGAATCGTGGATTTCAGCTACCTGGTGATCACTGAATCCGAGGACCTGCCGCAGGACTTCGTCGGTGTGTTCCCCAAGTAGCGGCGAGCGGGACACATCTGACGGGCTGTCCGATAGCTTGATGGGATTGCCGACCGACAGGTACTTGCCCCGGGTCGGATGATCGACCTCGACAATGGTGCCGGTAGCGCGGAGCGATTTATCTTCCGCCAATTCCTTCATCGACAGGATTGGACCGCAGGGAATGTCGTCCCTGTTCAGAATATCCATCG
>DATAIA010000143.1:0-8373 GCA_036262895.1 Xanthobacteraceae bacterium | reverse complement strand
ATCATCTGGCCTATATCGGCTGGCTGATGCGCAGCCGGAATTGGCTTGCCGGCGACCGGTTGAGCTATGCGGATCTTGCGGCGGCAGCGCATATTTCCTGCGCCGACTATCTGGGCGATGTGCCGTGGAACGAAGACGAAGGCGCCAAGAACTGGTACGCGCGGGTGAAGTCGCGACCCTCGTTCCGGCAGATCCTGACGGAAAGGCTGGCGGGGACGCCGCCGTCGGACACCTACGCCGATCTCGACTTCTAAACGACGCCCCTCTGGACCATTCGAACACGCTCAAAGCCATTGTGGCGCAGGCCGCGCGCGCGCATGGCTTCGACGTGCTGGGGGTGACGCGACCCGATGCACTTGACGATGTGCGCAAACATCTCGCGCGGTTCCTGAGCGATGGCGCCCATGGCGACATGGTTTGGATGGAGGCCAACGCCGAGCGGCGCGGCAATCCGAAGGTGTTGTGGCCCGAAGTTCGCTCGATCATCATGCTGGGATTGAATTACGGACCGCAGGACGATCCGCTGACGATCTTAAGCGAGCGAACACGCGGCGCGATTTCGGTCTATGCGCAAGGCGACGACTATCACGAATTGATCAAGCCACGGCTCAAAGCCGTTGCCCGCGCGTTGATCGCGGCAGGCGGCGGAGACGTCAAAGTATTCGTCGATACCGCAGCAGTGATGGAAAAGCCGCTCGCCGCCGCAGCGGGTCTCGGCTGGCAAGGCAAACACACCAACCTCGTTTCGCGCGAACTCGGGTCCTGGCTTTTTCTTGGCGCGATTTTCACAACGCTCGATCTGGAACCCGACGAGAGTGAAGCCGACCATTGCGGCACATGCCGGCAATGTCTCGACATCTGCCCGACGGCCGCCTTTCCCGCGCCCTATCGGCTCGATGCGCGGCGCTGCATTTCCTATCTGACGATCGAACACAAAGGACCGATCCCGCGCGACTTGCGGCCGCTGATGGGCAATCGCATCTATGGCTGCGATGATTGCCTGGCTGTTTGTCCGTGGAACAAATTTGCGCAAACCGGTCGCGAGGCGCGGCTTGCCGCGCGCGAAACGCTTAAAGCGCCCCTCTTGGCCGATCTTGCCCAGCTTGATGATGCGCAATTTCGCGTGCTGTTTTCAAAATCGCCGATCAAGCGGATCGGACGCGATCGCTTCGTGCGCAATGTTCTGATCGCTATCGGCAATTCGGACGAAGCAGAACTCGCCGGGATTGCCGCCGATCTCACCAAGGATCCAGCGCCTGTGGTGCGCGGCGCCGCGATCTGGGCATTGGCTCGGCTGGGGCCGGCACATCTCCGCACGCTTGCCGCTACGGCGCATTCCACGGAAACGGATGCAGACGTTGCCGATGAATGGTCGGCGGCGCTTGCATATCAACAGACCGCACAATGACGACCCTGCTCTGTTTCGGGCTCGGCTACTCGGCCCTTCACTATGTCAAACTTTTCGGCGGATCGTTCGAGCGCGTGATCGGCACGGTGCGAAGCCGCGAGAAAGCAAAGACACTTGCGGAGAAGGTTGCCGGTCGCGCTGTCGAGGTCATGGTGTTTGACGGTAAGACCGGAACACCGCAGCTAACAAATGCAATAGAGCAGGCGGATGCGATCGTGACATCGATTGCACCAGACGATCATGGCGATCCGGTGCTTCATGCATTTGCCGAAACAATTAAATCGCGCTCGCTCCAATCAATCGTTTATTTGTCGACCGTCGGTGTCTACGGCAATCATAACGGCGGATGGCTCGATGAGCATGCGGCGCTGCGCGCCACTTCAGCGCGCGGCAAGGCCCGCATTGAAGCGGAAGCACGCTGGCAGCAACTTGGTGAGCAATCCACATTGCCTGTCGCGATCCTGCGGCTCGGCGGCATTTATGGGCCTCGGCGCAACGCGCTCGTCAACTTGAAAGAGGGCACGGCCAAACGGATCGTGAAAAGGGACCAAGTTTTCAACCGCATCCACGTTGCCGATATTGCGCAGGCAATCGACGCCGCGATCAGAAGGCGGACGACAGGCGTGTTCAACGTCACAGATGACGAGCCGACACCGCCACAGGATGTCATCGCTTTTGCGGCGGAACTGCTCGGCATCCCAGCGCCGCCGGAGATTCCATTTGATGAGGCGATCAAAACCATGTCGCCGATGGCGCGCAGCTTCTATGGCGACAACCGGCGCATCAGTAATGCGAAGCTCAAGGCCAAGCTTGGCGTAACGCTGCGATATCCCACTTATCGCGAGGGGATCAGCGGTATTTATCGGGATGGTGTTTGGTGAGCCTGGTGGCCTCATGGTTCGAGACGTGGCGCATTCGCGCCACTCCTCACCACGAGGAGATAGACTAT
Organism: Xanthobacteraceae bacterium; assembly: GCA_036262895.1. Lineage (GTDB taxonomy): Bacteria > Pseudomonadota > Alphaproteobacteria > Rhizobiales > Xanthobacteraceae > AP-16. The sequence goes on along the minus strand of DATAIA010000143.1, from coordinate 6,016 downwards.
CCTCATGGTGAGGAGGTTGCACAGCAACCGTCTCGAACCATGAGGCCGCCGCGCTCCCGCGCAAATCTCTAAAGTTCCGCCACAGCCCGCAACAAGCGCTCGATATCCTCAGGTCGTGAGAGACGATGATCGCCGTCCTTGATGAGGGTCATGACCACATCGTCCTGGCCCAGGCGCGAGATAAGTTCCATCGCGTGCGTCCACGGCACGTCGGGGTCCTGTACACCTTGGAGAATGCGGACCGGGCATCCGGTTTCAATCAAGCCATCAAGCAGCAGATGCTTGCGCCCGTCCTCGATCAGTTTGCGGGTGATGACATAGGGCTCTTCCGAATAGGCCGAAGGCCGCTCCCATGAGCCTGTCTTTTCGATGGCGCGCTTTACTTGCGCCGGAAACTGTTTCCACATCAGCTCTTCGGTGAAGTCGACCGCAGGGGCAATCAGCACGAGACCGGCGACCGATGCAGTGTTTGCCTGACCGGCGCGCGCGCGATCCTTAAGCGCGCGCAAGAGCAGCAGCGCCAGCCAGCCGCCCATGGACGATCCGATGATGATCTGCGGTCCACGGCAGAAGGCATCGAACACGCCAAGCGAATCCTCAAGCCAGCCTCCAATCGTGCAATCGGTAAAGTTGCCGCCCGACTCGCCGTGACCACCATAATCAAACCGGACGCAGCCGCGTCCATGCTGCGCCGCCCACGAGGCAAGTGCGGCGGCTTTGGTTCCTTTCATGTCGGACTTGAGGCCACCCATCCAGAATAGCCCCGGCGAGGTGCCGGGTGAGGTGCGGACCGCAATCCGCCGCGCGCCGAAATCGGTTGCGATATCGAGAAAGTTCAAGTCAGATCCGGTCATTCAAATCTCTCGCAAATCTCTCGTGGATGCGGGTATCAATGAAATCATCCTCATACAATGATCGGGCACGGGGGCGAATGATTCTATTTCGCCAAAGGTTTTGATCGATGAGTAGAGCGGCCGCCAGGGCAATCACGGACATGAGCGCTGCCGACGTGGCCGTCAACGATGCCGCTACCGATCATGAAACCGCCAATGTCCCGCGCACGCTGCCAGGGGCAACCGTCCTGCAGATCGCTCCGGCATCCGGCGACGATTACATCACCCATTCCATTGCCGATGTCGCGACCGCGTTGCTGCGTTCCGGCGCTCGGGTCATTGTTGCAGGGGGTAAGGGTGCGCTTGCCAACGAATTACAAGGCATGGGCGTCGAATACATTTCCTTCGAGGCAGCAAGCAAGTCGCGCCGGCGCCGCGGCAATGCGTTCGAAGAACTGATTGCGACCGAACGGATTGATCTGATCCACGCGCGCGGAGCGGATGCCGTGCAAAGCGCCGCGGCGATCGCCTCACAAACGGGCGCATGGCTTGTTGCTTCCCATGTGAGCGCCGGCCGTACGGACAAACGGGATGGGAAGACTTATCTGCAAGCGCTCGATCACGCGCATCGGATCGTGGTTCACTCTCATTTCGCGGCACAGCAATTGATCAGACGTAGCGGGTTCCCGCGCGAGCGCATCGCAGTCGTTCCGCGCCGCATCGACACCGCGACATTCGACCCGGCAGCGGTCGAGGGCGATCGGGTTGCGGCATTGCGGCGCGCCTGGAAGATTCGCACCCGCGAGCGCATCATGCTGCTGCCCGGCCGGATTGATCCCGCCAAGGGGCAGCACGTGATCGTTGATGCCGCGCGGTTACTCGTTAATGGCGGATTGCACGAGGTGGTGTTTGTGCTTGCCGGCGATGACCGCCGCCATCCGGCTTACGCGCGAGAGATTGCCGCGCTTGCCGCCGCGCAAGGTATCGATTCAATGATCCGGCGCGTCGGCTTCTGTCCGGATATGCCGGCCGCCTATCTCGCCGCTGACCTCGTTATCGTGCCGGCGATCGAACCGCCGACATTCGGACGTGTTGCCGCGGAGGCGCTGGCGATGGGGCGCCCGGTTGTTGCTTCCGCTACCGGCGCCCTTCCGGAATTTATTCTGACGCCTCCTCGGGTCGCCGAGAGCGCACGCATTGGCTGGCTATTTAATCCCGAAGACTCATTCGATCTGGCACGCGCAATTGCCGACGCGGAGGCCACCGATACTGAAAATTATCGCGCCATGTCGGAGCGGGCCCGCCGGCAAGCCGAACGATCCTTCGGTCCGACGCATATCGCCTCGGCGATGCTCGGGGTTTATGCCGCGCTGCTTGAAGGCCGCTGACCGCTTAAGTGTTGGGGTTGGCCGGGCGCAATCCACCGAACGGGTAGTGGACTATACCCCGATAGCCGTCCGTTAACGATTTTCCCGACCGATCCGCCTTCAAATACATCACGGGGGCGTTGACTTATGCGTGGTTTATCCCGATCTTCATAAACTTCCGAGTAGCATGATCCCGACGGTGCTCCGTCGCATGGTTCCATGCGAAAGGATTGTTGCAACAGATGAGGAGATTGAAGCCATTCGTCGCCCGATGAAAGCCACGGCTCCCGTTCAGAAGGACGGCCCGCGCATTAATGAAGAGATCCGCGTCCGTGATGTGCAGCTGATCGATCAGACCGGCCATAATCACGGTACCATTCCGATCCAGGACGCACTCAATATCGCCCTCGAGGCTGGCCTCGATCTTGTCGAGATTGCGCCCAATTCGCAGCCGCCTGTCTGCAAAATCCTCGATTACGGCAAATTCAAATTCCAGGAACAGAAAAAGGCCGCCGAAGCGCGCAAAAAGCAAAAGGTCGTCGAGATCAAGGAAATCAAATTCCGTCCGATGATCGACGACCACGACTACGAAGTGAAAATGCGGTCGATGCGGCGCTTCTTCGAGGAAGGCGACAAGGTTAAGGTGACCTTGCGCTTCCGTGGCCGCGAAATGGCCCACCAGGACCTCGGCTTCCAATTGCTCAATCGGGTGCGCACTGATACCGCCTCGATCGCCAAGATCGAGCAAGAGGCCAAGTTCGAGGGTCGCCAGATGATCATGGTGCTGGCACCACGTTAACTCTCTGAGCTAATCCGCTCGTCCCCGCGCAAGCGGGGACCCAGCTCGCTCCTTGGGCTACCTCCATCTGAAGGGATCCTGGATTCCCGCTTACGCGGGAATGAGCGGGTGGGTAGCTACGGCTTTAGTTCCTCCGGTTGCCATTTCAGGGCTCTTCTGCCATAAACCGCGCCTTCACCGCCCGGCTGAAAAGGGCTGCCGTGGCGGTGGTATGTGCTCACGTCAAAGCACGCTCAATCGAGCATTTTGACCGGGGGAACAGGGCTTTCGGGCCCGGAGCGTTCCCGTACGGCTAAAGGAGAGCTAAATGCCCAAGATGAAGACCAAGTCAGGCGCCAAAAAGCGCTTCAAGATCACCGGGACGGGCAAGGTGAAATACGCCCAGGCCGGCAAACGCCACGGCATGATCAAGCGGACGAAAAAGCAAATCCGCAACCACCGGGGCACTGCCGTCCTGTTCGAGGGCGACGCCGCCAACATCAAAAAGTACTTTCTGCCCAATGGCTGACGCACGACCCGCTGCAATTCATGCCAGCGGTCCTGCCGAGGTTAATTCTGAGTGCGCAAACAGGTCGCACTCATCCCGAGAGATCACGAGGAGCTTGAACCATGGCCCGAGTTAAACGTGGCGTTACCGCCCACGCCAAGCACAAGAAAGTTCTCAAGGCGGCCAAAGGCTATTACGGCCGCCGCAAGAACACGATCCGGATTGCCAAGCAGGCAGTCGATCGCGCCAATCAATACGCCTATCGCGACCGCAAGCGCCGCAAGCGCACCTTCCGTGCGCTGTGGATCCAGCGGCTCAACGCAGCAGTGCGCGCCTTCGACCTGACCTACAGCAAATTCATCGACGGTCTCGCCAAGGCGGGGATTACGGTCGATCGCAAAGTGCTGTCGGATCTTGCCATTCACGAGCCGGTGGCATTCGAAGCAATCGTCCTAAAGGCGAAAGCAGCGCTGGCGGCTTGATTGTGGAATTGATTGGGTGATTCACCCAATCTCGAAAACGTCGCCTTCTGTTCCTTGTCATGGCCGGGCTTTGTCCCGGCCATCCGCGAAAAGCTCGAAGCAGAAGATATGACGTGGATGCCCGGCATATCGCCGGGCATGACGAAGAAAAACCGGCCATGTTTTTGAGCGGCCCTCTGGCCAACGCTCCGGGCGGACGTCATGTCGGACCTTCATAGTCTCGAACAACAACTTCTTGCAGATATCACTGCGGCCAGCGATGAGGCCGCCCTTGAAGCGGCGCGCGTTTCAGCGCTCGGCAAGAAAGGATCGATCTCCGAGCTTCTTAAAACGCTCGGATCGATGACGCCCGACGAACGCAAGGCCAACGGCCCGTTGATCAACGGACTGCGCGATCGCGTGACGGCGGCGATTGCCGAACGCAAATCCGCGCTCAAGGACGCCGCAATCAACCTGCGTCTCGCGACCGAAACGCTTGATGTGACGCTTCCCGTACGTGAGCCGCCGACCGAAGGCGGCCGCGTTCATCCGATTACGCAAGTCATCGACGAACTCACCACAATCTTTGCCGACATGGGTTTCTCGGTTGCCGAAGGGCCCGATATCGAGACCGACGAATATAATTTCACCATGCTCAATTTCCCGGAAGGCCACCCGGCGCGGGAAATGCACGATACGTTTTTCTTTAATCCGAAGCCGGATGGTTCGCGCCGCCTGCTGCGCACGCACACCTCGCCGGTGCAGATCCGCACCATGCTGGCGCAAAAGCCACCGATCCGCGTCATCATTCCAGGCCGGACCTATCGTTGCGATTCCGATCAGACCCACACCCCGATGTTTCATCAGGTCGAGGGCCTTGTCATTGATCGCAAAGCGCACCTCGGGCATCTCAAATGGATTCTGCAGGAATTCTGCAAGGCGTTCTTCGAAGTCGACGACGTCAAGATGCGGTTCCGCCCATCGTTCTTTCCGTTCACCGAACCCTCGCTTGAAGTCGATATTCAATGCCGGCGCGACAAAGGTGAGATCCGCTTTGGTGAGGGCGAGGATTGGCTGGAAATTCTCGGTTGCGGCATGGTGCACGCCAACGTGCTGCGCAATTGCGGACTTGATCCCGATGAAGTCCAAGGTTTTGCCTGGGGCATGGGCATCGACCGCATTGCAATGCTGAAATACGGCATGCCGGATCTGCGTCCATTCTTCGAAGCAGATGTGCGCTGGCTCAGCCATTACGGCTTCCGTCCGCTCGATCTCCCGACACTGGCGGGAGGGTTGAGTGGCTAGTTGTTTGAAGGCGGAGGCGACCCAATGAAATTCACCTTCAACTGGCTCAAGGAACATCTGGAAGCGGACGCTTCGCTTGATCAGATCGTCGACAAGCTGACGATGATCGGGCTTGAGGTTGAGAACGTCGAAGATAGCGCGAAGCAGCTTGCTCCCTTCATCATTGCGTCCGTGATTTCCGCCGAGCAGCACCCGAATGCGGATCGTTTGCGTGTCTGCATGGTGGACATCGGTCAAGGTGCACCGGTGCAGGTTGTGTGCGGAGCGCCGAATGCGCGTGGCGGCATGAAGAGCGTATTTGCTCCGCCAGGCACTTTCGTTCCCGGCAAAAACATCACGCTTGGAGTCGGCAATATCCGCGGCGTCGAAAGCCGCGGCATGTTGTGCTCGGGCGCCGAATTGAACCTCTCCGACGACCACGACGGCATTCTCGACTTGCCCGCCGATGCGCCAGTCGGCGCAAATTATGTCGCGTGGGCCAAGCTCGATGATCCTGTCATTGAAATTAATCTGACGCCCAACCGGCCGGACTGCACCGGCGTCCACGGCATTGCCCGCGATCTCGCTGCGGCGGATATGGGCAAGTTCAAGGACCCGGCAATCAGGTCCATCAAAGGCGAGTTTCCCTGCCCGACAGGCGTGACGCTCGATTTCGCAACAACACCCTCGCTCTGCCGCGGATTTGCGCTGCGCCTCGTCAAAGGCGTGAAAAACGGTCCTTCACCGGAATGGCTGCAGCGTCGTCTCACGGCGATCGGACTTCG
>DATAIA010000142.1:0-2335 GCA_036262895.1 Xanthobacteraceae bacterium | reverse complement strand
TCCGCATTGATCGGGGTGTGCAGCGGCATGCGGCCCGATATTTCGATGCCGGCGCCGGCGAGCGCGTCGAGCTTCGCAGGATTATTGGTCAACAAGGTGATACGCGTGCACTCGAGCATCTCAAGCATCCGAGCAGCCACGCCGTAATCGCGCTCGTCATCGTTAAAACCGAGCGTGGTGTTGGCATCAACCGTATCGAGCCCTGCATCCTGTAGTTCGTAGGCCCGCATTTTGTTGGCAAGCCCAAGCCCGCGACCTTCCTGTTCCAGGTAAAGGATCACACCGCCGCCTGCCGCATCGAGATGCGCAAGGGCAAGCTTGAGCTGATCGCCACAATCGCAGCGGCGCGATCCGAAGACGTCGCCCGTCAGACACGCTGAATGGAGACGCACCGGCACCGGCCGGGAGAAATCAGGCGCACCGACAATGATTGCGACAGAACCGCCGCCGATCGCATCACGAAACACGATAAAGCGCGCTGAAAGTCCTCCGGCCAAAGGCACCCGGGCCTCCCCGACGATCGTTAGGGATTGCACGGTATCACTGCGGAACGACGCGACCGCGGCGGCATCGACGGTTACCAGCGGGGGATCAAATCGAGCGGCGATGGCTGGGTCGATATCGGCCGCCAGCAATGCCGGCAGAAGATGCGCCATTTTTGCAAGTTTGATACAGGCCGTTGCCGCAGGAGCGGCGTGCACCGCCTCGAATTTTTGTTGGGTCTCCCGGTCCGCAACAAGCGAACGGATAGCGCCAAGATCCAGTTCACCGCCAATGGTCAGCGTCATGGGGCCTGATGCCTCAAGCCCAAGCGTACGTGCGCGGCGCGTCGATATAATGAGGCGGGGCGTGTGAGGCCCACAAACCCGGGCAAAGGAAGCAAGCCGTCCGGCATCGATACCATCCACGGGCAATGCAATCAGCGCCTCGGCAGCGCCTGCAACAATGACCGGACGTCCCCCCCGGAACTCTGCTAGGCCGCGTTCGACTGTAATTCGCTCAGGCGCACCGAACAGACCCGAAACCATTGTGGCATTCTCGTTTTTCATCTGGAGGTGTTCTGTGCGCTTTTATGTGACAAAATCAATGCCTAATCACAGGCCTCATCTGGCATCTATGAAAGCTTAAGGCCTCAAACAAGATATCATCACGCCATGACACCATTTCCCCAAGTCGCGTTCACTTCGAATGACCCGGATCACGACGCGCCATGGGCTGAGGTTCCGCAGATCTTCCGGCGACCCGAAAGAGTTCTAACCCCTCCCTGGAATGACCTTTTCGAGCCGCTCAGGCAAGGCTTAGTTGATGAACTCATGGTGATCGGGCAACTCGGCCAATCACTCGATGGGCGTATCGCGACGACTACCGGGCATTCGAAATTTATTAACGGCCCGACCGGCCTCGCCCATTTGCATCGACTGCGGGCCGTGGTCGATGCTGTGGTTGTCGGCATTGGCACGGCACTTGCCGACGACCCGCAACTGACTGTCCGCATGGTGGAAGGTCCGCATCCCGCACGAATCATCCTTGATCCGCGCGGACGGCTCCCGGCCACGGCCCGTGTCCTAGCCAATGATGGCGTCCGCCGCCTTGTCATTACGGCAGAGGGAACACCCACCCGGTTCCCTGAGGATGTCGAGGTGCTGGCGCTTCCCGCGGACGATGGCCGTATTGCACCAAGGGCGATCCTGAGCGCTCTCGCGAGCCAAGGTTTCCGGCGGATTTTGATCGAAGGCGGTGCCGATACGGTTTCGCGTTTTCTTGGCGCCGGCTGTCTTGACCGGCTGCATGTCATGGTCGCGCCGATCATCCTTGGAGCCGGATATCCCGGCCTTTCGCTAGCCCCGATCAAAAGCGTGGATGATGCCTTGCGGCCAACGGTGCGGGCCTATCCCTTCGGTGACGAAGTATTGTTTGACTGCAACCTGTCGAAACTGCGGGTCCCCGTCGGCAGACCGAAAAAATCCGTATGACCGATGCGGATCGAAGAGCTCCGGGCAGCGATCATGCCCTGCCGCTTGGCGAGCCAGCCGGAAATTTCAGTCACTGTCAGATCGCTTGATTGGCGCGCCACGGCCGCACAGAGATTGACGATATCTGTTTGGATGTCCTGATCATCCGGACCGAGGATCCAATCCGATTCCCCGTGAACAACCTGATAACCCAAGGCTTGCAGACGCTGGATTGCGGCCATGCCCGCTGCCGGCCCAAGCGCCGGACCAAACCCTTTGTCGGTTGATTGATCCGCGTTCAAAGCTGCAATGATTGGCGCATCGCGGGAGTCAACCGGATCGAGTTCAATCGATCCGTTGAAATTGAGTGCGGCATAAATCGA
>DATAIA010000141.1:0-2969 GCA_036262895.1 Xanthobacteraceae bacterium | reverse complement strand
TCCGTTTGCGGACGCTGGACCACTTTCAGCGAAACTGCTGAGGAATGCGAAGGCGAAATTTTATCCGGGGTTCCCACACGGCATGCCGACGGTCAATGCTGATCGGATCAATGCCGACGTGCTGGAATTTGTGTCGGGTCTTCGGGCTGCGGCTGCGCCAGCAGCGTGAGGTTTCTCAGAACAGATGACGAAATGGGGCCGAGGCCAGCGCTTCGGCCCCATTTGTTTTGAAGTAGTGGGGCTTACGAGGACGTCTTCATCGGATCGCATAACCGCCGTCGACGCGAATCGTAGTACCGGTAACAAAATCCGAGGCGCGCGAAGCAAGGTATACGGCAGTTCCGGCCACTTCTTCCGCTTGGCCCCATCGACCAGCAGGAGTTCGGGCGAGAATTTCATCGTTCAATGGCATCGTGTGTACAGGCGCGGTCATGTCCGTTTCGATCCAACCTGGCGCGATTGCATTGACTTGAATGTTATGAGGAGCGAGTTCAATCGCCATTGACTTGGTCAGTTGGATGATGGCTCCCTTCGCCGCACTGTAAGAGGGGATGAGCCCGGATCCAAAGAATGAGTACATGCTGCCGATGTTGATGATCTTCCCGCCTTTACGACCAATCATCGATCGCGCTGCCAATTTTGAAAGAAGGAAGACTGCATTGAGTTGCGTCTCGATGACATTGTCCCAATCTTCAGGTTTTTCCTGGAGCACGCCACCACTTAACGACACATTCCCGGCATTGTTTACGAGAATGTCGATGCCCCCGAGTTCGCTTTCAACCTTGTTCAGGGCGGGCTCCAAGGTGGCGCGGTCGGTTACATCAACTTTCACCGCCATGGATGGAACCCCCATCGCCTCCAATTCAGAGAGCACCCGCTGATTCTTTTCGTCATTTCGTGCGAGGACTGCAACTGCGGCTCCGGCATCGGCCAATCCGAGCGCAATACCCCGGCCAATTCCACCGTTACCTCCGGTCACAACAGCAATCCGGTTTCTTAAGTCGAACAGACAACGAGTCGACATCAAGCACTCTCCATTTCAGATCTGGACAGACTGACTCAAAATTAGGAAGGACAGGAATTCAAAGCCTACAAGAAGAACTTACTGATTGAGACGTCCGCGGATACTACACCCGGTTAGTGAATCACGCAACGGAGTTTCAGAGCACAGAAATTCTAGATTGGAGAATAGGTGGGCTTGTATGTTTCTGGTGCAGAGGGCGAAATGATTGGTCGGGGCGAGAGGATTTGAACCTCCGACCCCCTGCGCCCAAGGCAGGTGCGCTACCAGGCTGCGCTACGCCCCGACTGTTTTGATTATAACTGACTTGCGGCGCGAGTCGGCGGGTGGGCGAGGGTGAGGTATGGGGCGCTGAGGGTCATGAAACGATTCAGTCGGCTATCGGCGCTATAATATGAGCCGCAATGGCAGATCCGCAGTATGCATTGGTGGCGTACGTTCGCAACGAGCTTGGAGAATTTGTAGAGAATCTCCGGCGCGAACTGCATCCGGAGCACGCCCACCTTCCCGCACATGTCTCCATTCTTCCGCCGAGGCCGCTGCATGGCTCGGAGGCGGACGCGCTGGAGCACCTGGTAGAACTTTGCCGCAAGATCGAACCGTTTGAGATCTCGCTGGGGAACATCGAGGCGTTCCTGCCAACCACTTCGACGGTGTTCATCCAGATTTCGTATGCGGCGTATAAGCTTCGCGAACTGCATGACCTGTTGAACTCCGGCGGGCTGGAATACAAGGAGCCGCTACCCTATATGCCGCACCTCACGATCGCGAAGGTGGGGACGACGATGCAGTGCAAAGAGGTCTACGCGAAATCGCGGGACCGTTGGGACCACTACGAAGGGACCCGGCGGACGCTGATCGATTCTGTGACATTCGTGCGAGGGAACGGGTATCAGTGGACTGACCTGGCGCCCATCGAGTTGGGCGAACGGAGTTCTGCGCACGGCGGATAGAAAACTGTCCTAGTCAAGGGTCTGCGCTGGCGATCTAGTAACTACCCCACTCAAGCCAAAAGATGGCTTGAATGGGGCACCCACAAACAACCGCATACAGTCATTCCTTAGTTTTTTCATTCCAATCGCGGCAGATGACAAGGTGCGCAGTAGTGCATGTACTCCCAGAAGTTCATGTCCGCAATCGACATTGCGGATGAACCCGCTTCGAACATAGAACTAAGGGTGCACCGGCGGACAGCCCGCTCAAGTGAGACCCCTCCCCCTCCAAGCTAGCCGGGCGGGCTCCGTTGCCGGGGAGGATTCCAATGCAAATAGCCGTTTATGGTTCAGGTTATGTGGCGACCATCATGTCCGCGTGCATTGCGGACTTTGGGACGCCGGTAACCTGCTTTGACGCTGATACCGTCCGCCTGATGGAACTCGCGCAGGGCAACATTTCGTTCCACGAAAAGAACCTGAAGGAAATCATTCGCCGCAATGTGCGCGCCGGGCGGTTGATCTATTCGACCGATATCGAACGACAGGCACCGCGGGCGAGCGTGATATTCCTGGCGGAAGACGATCATCGATACCTGGAAGACGCCGCGGTTCGGCTGGCTGGGTTAGCAGGTCCCGAGACGGTCATGGCGATCTGCACGCCTTCGCCGGTTGGAACGGCTTCGCGCGTGGTGCAGCGATTGCGCGGAGCGGGCCGCCAGAACCCCGTTGTGGCACACCCGCTGTTCATGACGTCGGGTTGTGCGGTGGAAGATTTCAACTGGCCGGATCGCATCGTGCTTGGGACTACATCGCCTGACGCGGTTGCTGTGCTCAAGGGCGTGTATCGGCCGCTGGTTATGCGCGGAATCCCGGTGATCGTGACGAACTACGAGACCGCGGAACTGGTGCGTGAGGCTTCGACGGCGTTCGTGGCGACCAAGATATCGTTTATCAACGAGCTGGCGACACTCTGCGAAAAGGTGAATGGCGATGCGGTGGACCTCGCGCTTGCG
>DATAIA010000140.1:0-5018 GCA_036262895.1 Xanthobacteraceae bacterium | reverse complement strand
CTGTTCGCTGTCGATGAGACCTCGCTTCGAAGTCTGGTCAGGTTCGAGACGCAAAAAATGGCAGGGGTTGCCCGGTCTATTCCAATCGACCTCAAGGGGCGTTTCCACTTCGATGATGGTTTTACGGAGCATTTTGGCTTCAAAGACGGTATTTCGCAGCCTCTGATCGAGGGAGCTCCCAGTCGAAATGATCCGGACCGGTCCGACGAGATGCAGGCACGCATTTCCCTCGTAAAGCCGGGCGAGTTTCTGCTGGGCTACCTGAATGAACGCAAGGAGCGCGTTGGCAAGCGTCATGGCAAGAAAGGCAATCGCGCAGATGTGAAACGAGATCTTCGGCTAAACGGCACGTATCTCGTTTTCCGTCAGCTTGAGCAGGATGTTGCCGCCTTCGATGCCTTTGTTTCAAACTTGGCTGAATGCCTTTGCGAGACAAAGGATTGGGTGCGTGCTCGCCTCATGGGCAGAGCACCCGACGGAAAGCCCTTGATTCACACCGATGCAACAGGAAGTGGGGCACTAAACAACTTTCTGTACCATTACGAGGATCAAGATGGCTTGGTTTGCCCGATCGGCGCGCATGTGCGGCGCGCGAACCCGCGAGATTCTCTTGGCCCGGATCCGGATACGGCGCTGCATCTTTCAAAGATGCATCGAATCATCCGGCGCGGCAGGCCGTATGGAAATAGATGGGAGCCTGGACAGGCCCAGCAGATAGGCGAATCCCGGGGAATGCTATTCATCGCGCTTAATGCAGATATCGCCGGCCAATTCGAGATGATCCAGCATAGCTGGCTTAACAACCCGCACTTTAGCGGTCTCTACACGGGAACGGACCCGATCAGTCATTTCGATGATGGTGGCATGTTTTTGATTCAGCAGCGGCCGATGAACCTGCACATCAAGCGTGAGCAACCATTCGTCAGAGTGCGTGGGGGTGCCTATTTCTTCTTGCCCGGGATCCAGGCGCTACGCGATATCGCCGAATCATTGCCCGATGGACCGGGTCGGGCAACATCGGCCCATTCGTTACCGGTGATGAGTTGACAGGGCGGCGCTGCAGAGAGCGGCCAGTGGTCGCATGCCGCACTTCCTTGCAAGCTCGCGTGCCCGCTGAAAATGCAACTCTGCCTCGCCCCGATCGAGACCGCTCGATACGCTTTCAATATCGCCAAGGAGCTTTAGAGCATAAGCCTGTTGTGGCGGTTCTCCGCGCTCTTCCGCAAGTGCCAGTGCCCGTCTCGCTGCGGCCAGGGCTTCCGCATGTCGGCCGGCCGCCAAGAAGGCCCGGCCTTGCGCGACGAAAAGGTAGCGCCACCCGAACGCATGTTCGGCCAAAGCTACGTCTAGTCGCTCCGGCATGGAAAGGATTTCGGTCGCAGCGTCGACGTCGCCTGCCGTCAGATATGCCTCTCCCATGCGGGCAGCAAAGATCGGATACATCTGAACGATTTCAAGGTCGAGGCAGGTCTGCCAACACTCCAGCAAAAGCGACAAGGCTTCCGTGTGCCGGCCTTGCGCCGTCCTCAGCCGCGCCAGAACATGAGAGATATTGGCGAGAGAATGGAAGTGATCTCCTTCCCGGGCGCGGCGGATAGCCTGCTGCGCCACGGCTTCGGCGCGATCCATCTCACCCAGTTCGATGAGCGAGTCAGTCAGGAAGGTGCGCAGCATCACGCTCGGATAGGCAGCCCAGCCAGCGCGTTTGCTGTCCAGTTCCGGCGACTCAAACGCAAAGCATCGTTCGTGGGTTTTGACAGACTCCTCGAATGCACCAGTCTCGTGCTGAATCATACCGACGATGGCGAGCGACGCGAAAATGAGCGCCGGATCGCCGATCTGGCGCGCGATGTTGCTCGCCACTTCGGCAACCGTCATGGCGACACCGTGATCGCCAAGCCGCCAGAGCGCGACAGCAAGCTGACAGTTGACCGCAGCAGTCCGCCATGGATCGTTAGATGCGTCCGCAAGGCTGCGCGCTTCGCGCAAGACATCGGCAATACGCCGGTGCTTTCCAAGCGGTTCGAGCGCTATCACTACGGTCAGTCGAAAATCGATCTCAGCTTTTGTTTTCGCGGGCGAGGCGGGCCAATGTGAAAGCGTCTCGAGGCCGCGCTGGAATATTCCGATGGCGTCCTGGTTGGCGCCCCGTCGCACCGCCCGCCGGCAGCTACGCAGCTGGTAGGGAACGGCTTTCTCCCAGAGTTCGGCCAAAAACGCATGCTCGGCAAGCCGATCGATATGTTGGTCGAGTCGATCCGCAAAGAGGGATTCAATCGTTTCGACTGCCTTGGCGTGGAGCGATCGGCGTAGCCCGAGCAGCATCGTGCCGTAGGCGACCTCCCGCGTAAGCTCATGCTTGAACGAGTATTCCGAGGCGGGGTCCCTGACCTTGCGCAGGAAATCCGCAGCCTCGAGCGTCCGGAGATCGTCGGCCAATTCGTCGGAGGGAACTCCGAGCATTCCGGAAAGCAGAGCGACGGATATGTCAGGTCCGACGACGGCGGAAGTCTGGAGGAGTGTCTTCGGCGACCCATCCAGCAGATCGATGCGCGCAGCGAGAACGGAGTGAATTGTCTGCGGGATATCAATCCGTCCGGCGGGCTCGCTAACACGATACTTGCCCGGTTGACCCTCAAGCCTTTTTGTCTCTGCGAGCCCTTGAACCAGCTCCTCCAGGAACAGGGGATTGCCCTGCGCCTGCGCCCGGATACGCTTTTTCAGCGACAGGAGAGTTACGTCGGCGCCCATGAGCCGATCGAGCAATTCGTCCGACGCCGTGTCCTCGAGCGGCAAGAGATCGAGGCGGATAAGGCCGCGGTCCGTCCAATTCCCCTCCGGCCGCTGCGTAACGATTAGAAAGATCCGGACCCCGCGGAGAAAACCCGCGAGATTGTGGAGAATGAGCCTTGTCTCGGCATCCATCCAATGGACGTCCTCGATCAAAACAACCAGGGGGGTCCGTCGTTCCTGGGATAGAATCAGAGCCTTGACTGCCTCGATGGTCTCGCGGCGCTTCTCGTACGGCTCGAGGTTTTTCCACTCCTGATCGTCGGTGTTCAGGTCAAGTAACGAGAAAAAACAGGGAAGAAAGGCCGAAAGGCTCGGATCCAGAACGCGGATTTTCTCTCCGATGCGCGCGGCTAACGTCTCGGGAGTGTCGTCATTGGCAACGCCGAACGCGGCACGAATGAGATTGCTGATCGGATAATAGCTGGACCTGGTTCGCTGCGGCACGCATGCAGTCTCGAGCACCATCCAGCCATCAGGAAGACTTCTGATGAAGTCGTGCACCAGGCGCGACTTTCCCAATCCAGCCGCCCCGACCACGGTCAGCGCCTGCCCGTTTCCATCCGCTATGCTCTCTAGCGTGTTCCTGAGGCTGCGTAGCTCGGCCTGGCGGCCAACCAGGATGCTGTGGCGACCTTGCGATGACCGCGCCAGCCATCGCGTGGTCGTAAGCATTGCCGTTAGTTCGAATGTCTCGATAATTTCCGAGATTCCCTTCGCAGCAACGGTTCCGCGTGAAACAGTTGATATAAAGCCTCTTGCGAGCTTGTAAGTCGCGGCGGTGAGAAGGGCCGTACCTGGAGTAGCGATCTCTTCCATCCTGGCTGCCAAGTGTACCGTTTTGCCCACGGCGTCGTAATTCATCGTGAGATTGTTGCCGATCGAGTGGATGACGACCTCGCCGGAATTCATCCCAATGCGGAGCGCAATGTCACTGGGCCCTTTACGATTTAGTTCGTCGATATTGGCCTGCATTGCCAAGGCCGCGCGACACGCCTGAACGGCATGGTCCTCGATTGCAATAGGCGCGCCGAACAAGGCCATGACACCGTCGCCGCGAACCTGGTTTACAAAGCCATCGTGCTGGTGGATGGCGTCCATGAGCAACTTAAGTACGGGACCAAGGATCTCGAGCGCCTCCTCAGGGTCGAGTTTGTCGATCAGGGCTGTTGAACCGCGAATGTCGGCAAACAGAACGGTGACCTGCTTACGTTCGCCCAACATTGCGCTCCCCGAACGCAATATCCGTTCGACCAGCTCGGCCGGCACCTTTGATTGCAAAAAAGACAGCGCGTGACGATCGGGGGTGGTCGACAGGGTTCTCGGTCGCCCACAGCCGCCACAAAAGTGCGCAGTCAGCTGTACCTCGAAGCCGCAATGCGCGCATCGGCGTCCGGGTTCACTGGGTGGATTGGGCCGCTTTGTCTCCACGGCAGCCCCCCTTTTGGACCTGAAGGAGTATTTACCGTTCTTATACCAATGGCAAGGTGAGCTCCCTGCCGCCCGCCCCGACCAGTCGGTACCGGGAACCGGCTAGGAGTCGGAGAAGCCGGCCTCGCGCAAGATCTCCTCGCCATCTTCGCCGAGCCGCGGCGGATGGAGCCGGATCGATGGCCGCGTCTTGCTCCAGTCGCAGCAGGACCCGCGACCAGGAGGGTGCCTTCGGTTGGATGCTCGATCGATTGGAGAAGTCCTGCGGCTGCGAGGTAGGGATCGTCGATCAGGCTGTAAAAGTCGTGCAACGGTGCAAGGGTGTCATTCGACCTGCAATATTGACCCAAAAGCGGGGATCGGCGTCTAAATGACTCCTACAGATTGGTTTGTTGCGCTGCCTGCTTTGAAAGGAAGCAGGTGGTAGGGGATGCTGATCGTGGAAGCGATTGCCCGGATCCGGCGCGAGCACTTCTTCAAGAGCAAGACGATCAAGGAGATCGCCCGTGAACCTGAAGGTGTCGCGGAATACGGTTCGGAACGTGTTGAGGTCGGGAGAGATCTCCTTCGAATACGAGCGGCAGGGGGCTGCCGCGACCAAAGCTGGACGACGGGCAGCAGAGCTTGGCGGATTGCTGGCGGCGATCGCAACTAAATTGGCTCGTGAACAGCTGACGTTGATCCGGATCTTCGATGAGCTGCGCGGCCGGGGCTACGACAGCGGTTACGGTATGGTGCGGCGTTACGGGCTTCGGAGCAAAGAACGCGGGCAATCGATCGCTGCCGCTTATGTTTCG
>DATAIA010000139.1:0-2836 GCA_036262895.1 Xanthobacteraceae bacterium | reverse complement strand
ATTGCGCTCTACGATTGCATAAACTGGATGAAGGCGCGCGACATGTTCCGCCGTGATCCGTTGCGGGGCCATGTTGCCGCGATCTCATGCGGCATCTGCAATGGCGTGCCGGTGCTTGATCTCGATTACGCCGAGGATTCTGAAGCCGATACAGACGCCAATTTCGTCATGACGGGCGACGGCCGGCTCATCGAAATCCAGGCCACGGCAGAAAAAGAACCCTTCAACGACGAACAGTTTGCCGCACTCCTCCGTCTCGCGCGCAAGGGCATCAGCAAACTTGTCGATCTGCAGAAGATCGCCGTGATGTGAACAGCGGCTCCCATAGTACCCAACATGGCACCCAAACATCGCGCGATTACCGGCCAGCTCGTGATTGCGACCCACAATTCCGGCAAGCTCAACGAAATGCGCGACTTGCTCAGCCGTTATGGCGTGAGCGCGGTGTCTGCCGGCGAACTCAAGCTTGTCGAGCCGGAGGAAACCGGCACAACGTTTCGCGCCAATGCGCGGATCAAGGCGCAAGCTGCGGCGGCTGCATCAGGCCTGCCGGCTTTTTCCGATGACTCCGGTTTGGTTGTCGACGCGCTTGATGGTGAGCCAGGGATTTATTCCGCACGCTGGGCCGGTCCCTCCAAGGATTTCGGCGCAGCAATGGAAAAGATCGAAACAATGTTGCGCGAACGGCAGGCGCTCGATCCCAAGAAGCGGAGCGCGCATTTCGTCTCGGCCCTGTGCGTCGCCTGGCCCGATGGTCATCTTGAAGAATTCGAAGCTAAGGTCGAGGGTACATTGGTTTGGCCGCCGCGGGGAAACAAAGGGTTCGGCTACGACCCGATGTTTTTGCCGGACGGACACAGTCTGACCTTTGGTGAAATGCCGAGTGACGATAAACATGGATTGCCGCCGAAGGGAAAAGGCCTGTCGCATCGTGCACGCGCCTTTCTGATGCTCGCGGAGGCCTGTCTTGGGCAGCGCTGAATTCTCAGCCCAGATGAAATCGGCATTCGGTGTTTACGTGCACTGGCCGTTCTGCCTATCGAAATGCCCTTATTGCGATTTCAACAGTCACGTCCGCCATGCGGCAATCGACGAAGCACGATATATCAGGGCATTCACAGCCGAGATTGCCGCAACCGCCGAACGCGTGCCCGGACGCACCGTCTCAACGATTTTCTTCGGCGGCGGCACACCTTCCCTTATGGCACCGCAGACGATTGCGGCGATCCTCGACGCAATCGCACGCCACTGGAACGTTGCGCACGACGTCGAGGTGACACTCGAAGCCAATCCAACCAGCGTTGAAGCGACGCGATTCCGTGGCTACCGCTCGGCTGGCGTCAATCGCGTCTCACTCGGCGTGCAGGCGCTTGACGATGCCGATCTCGCCGCACTTGGCCGATTGCACAGCGCGCGCGAGGCGCTTGAGGCTGTTGCCATCGCCCGCTCCGCGTTCGAGCGCTATTCGTTCGATCTGATTTATGCGCGCTCCCAACAAACGCCGCAGAAGTGGCGCACCGAACTTGAACGCGCGATTGCCGAAGCAGCCGAGCATCTTTCGCTTTATCAGTTGACGATTGAGCAGGACACGCCATTTGCAAACCTCCACCGCAGCGGCAAGCTTATCGTCCCCGATGCCGATGTCGGCCGCGCGCTTTATGACGTGACGCAAGAGGTTTGCGCCGCGCGCGGCCTGCCGGCCTATGAAGTTTCAAATCACGCGCGACCGGGCGCGGAGTGCCGCCACAACCTCGTCTATTGGCGCTATCACGAATATGCCGGGATCGGTCCCGGCGCCCACGGTCGACTTGATGTCAATGGCGTGCGCCATGCGACGGCGACGGAAAAAAATCCGGAAGTGTGGCTGTCGAAGGTTGAGACCCAGGGCCATGGCATCATTGTCGATGATGTCCTGACATCCAGCGAACAGGCAGACGAATTCCTGCTGATGAATCTCCGGCTTGCCGAAGGGATCGATCTCGATCGCTATGCGGCGATTGCGGGGCGTCCGCTCGATCCGGATCGGATTGCTGATTTATGCCGGGGCGGTTTTCTTGAACTCAACAATCGGCGAGTGCGGGTAACAAGCACCGGATTCCCGGTGCTTGATGCCGTCGTTGCCGATCTCGCGGCGTAATCCGTGAAGCATGTACTTAATGTGCCGTCGAGGCGACTGTAAGTCGTTTTAGAGGCCAAATCTATTTACGAAACGCAATAGCTTATCGCTAAATAGCGAGCGAGTTGGAGACGTTGTCCTCAGTACTTTTGGAGTGAGCTTCACCTCCCCCGCATAACGCCGCGCGCTTCGCCTCATCGATCGAGCGGCGGCAGAATTGATAGTAAACGGCGCCCCAAGCATCGATTTGCCCGGGCCAGGACGGCCCGACTATGGCTATCCAGCCACTATCTAGAAGGATATTGCGAGATTTTTGTGGAACTAAGGCATTGAAAATGAGGGAAATATCCGCACAGCAAACATCCAAAGCAAGCTCACACATCCCATAGTAGCCGAAACATCCTGGATAGGCCTTGCCTGGATGCGCTCAAGTGACTACATTTGCCACTGAACTTTAGTCGCTAATCGTGCGTTTACCCCTCTGAAGGCAGCATGCGTCTGGCGCAATCGAATGGCCTCTCTGGCGAAGCTCCAAGCTGCTTTCAAGAACTGCACCGGGCCCTTCCCATGGCGGAAGTTTGAAACCCTACTTAATGGTCTTGGATACAAGCTCGTCAAGGCGGGAAAAACCGGTGGGAGTCGCCGGAAGTTCTACAATGAGAATTTACAGCACTTCATTTGGCTTCACGAACCTCACGACGGAGAAATGGGATCTACGAT
>DATAIA010000138.1:0-3727 GCA_036262895.1 Xanthobacteraceae bacterium | reverse complement strand
GTTCTCGCCGATCTTGTCCTTGGGAAGGTCCGTAAGCCCTCCGGTTCCGTCGCCCTTGCCCTGAGCGCCCGGCCCAAAATGCTTTTTGCCACCCTTTGACATCGCTAACTCCATTAACGTCCATGTCTCTTCCGCTGAGCTATCATTGCTTCTCCTCGGCCGGTTTATGTTGCTGCGGCTTGTGGTGCGCCTGCCCGCGATCATTATGCTTGTTATGATCGCTTTCCTGGTGCAGACCGCCCCGGCTGACGGGAAAGTCGCTCTGACGGACATTCTGTTTGGGAATATGAGCGCGGTCGTCGCGCCCGGTCCGGTTCATGGATGCATCGGTCTGTCGCGCGTCCGGAACATCAGGCTTTCGTTCCAGGATTCGAACCTGCTGCTCGTGCGTTTTCTTGCCTTGCATCAGCTTCTTGCCTTGCATCGGCGCCTCCTTTGCTTCGAAGAGGAATGCCATCTTTCTGATAACGTTCCGGGGCCTCCTCGAGCGCTACGTCTGCCTTGTTCCCTCAACGCAAATGCTCGTGAAACGCCAACGGCCTTGCGGGCCGGCGAGCCGGTGCGGCAGACAGAACTGTTGATTAACAGTGGGAACTATTCGGCTTGGCCGCCGATCCTTGCCAAGGCGGGTGCAGGCGGCGCCGCAAATCGGATGAAGATCAGTACGCGATCACCGTGTCAACGGGCGAGAGAACGCGACCGCTCCGCTGTTTTCAGGCGATTTTTGCTGGCGCGTCGCTGGTCTCATCGCTCGCGTCGGATGTAGTTTCCCCGTGAGTGAGGTCGCGGAAACCACTGATCGCGCCAGGACGTCCGAGCAGGTAACCTTGGACTTCATCGCAGGCTTCGTGCTGAAGGAATCGCAGTTCAGCGTCGGTCTCCACGCCTTCGGCGAGCACGGGAAGGCCAAGCCCGCGTCCAAGCCCCAGTACGGCACGCACGATAGTTGCGGCCTGGTTGTTGGAGTTGACAGCTTTGATGAAGGATCCGTCGATCTTGATCTTGTCGAACGGAAATGCGCGCAAGTTCGACAGCGACGAATAGCCCGTGCCGAAATCGTCCATCGCAATTCGGACACCAATTGCCTTGATCTGCCGCAGCATTGCCAGCGCCCGAGTGAAATCGCGCACCAGAGCCGTTTCTGTGATTTCGAGCTCCAGGCGTCGCGGGGGAAGCCCGGTCTCGAGGAGGATTTGATGCAGTTCGCGGACGAAATTGGGATCGTAGAGCTGCACGTTCGAAACATTGACAGCGATCGTTAACGGCTGTGTCCAGGTAACGGCCTCGCGGCACGCCGTCTTCAACACCCAACTTCCGATTTGGAGAATGGCTCCAGTTTCTTCCGCAATCGGGATGAAGTCCGCTGGTGAAATCTCACCCCGTGACGGATGCTTCCAGCGCAACAGAGCTTCGAAGCCGATTACCGTGTTGGTGCTCAAATCTTTTTGAGGTTGGTACACCAGTCGCAACTCGTCGCGCGTGGTGGCGTGACGCAAATCGTGCTCAAGCATTCGACGTTCGCGAACCTCGGCACCCATTTTTGCTTCGAAAAACCGATAGGTATTGCGACCTTCGGTCTTTGCACGATAGAGGGCCGTATCGGCGTGACTAAGAAGGGACTCGCGATCGGTTGCGTCGTCAGGATAAAGCGCAATGCCAATGCTGGTGGCAATGTCAGTTTCTGACGCACCGCCGGACGCGCGCAAAGCTTCAAGGATTGCCTCGGCAAGCCGGCTTGCAGAAGCTGGTGCGGCGTGAGGCATCAGGACGGCGAACTCGTCACCGCCAAGGCGCGCCATCATCTGCCGCTCTCCAAGGACCGCGCTGACTCGCGACGCGACTTTCTGCAGCACCTTGTCTCCGGCGGCATGCCCGAACAGGTCGTTGACTTCCTTGAAGCGGTCGAGGTCGAGACAGAGCACGGCAAGACTCTTCCCCGCACCCAAGGCGGCTATCTCCTGGTCGATCCGGCTATTGAAGTGGTTGCGGTTGGGAAGCGAAGTCAATGCATCATGATGTGCCAGAAAATAAATGTGCTGTTCGGCATCCTTGCGCGCCTTCAGATCGCGAACGGCGACAACGTCGTGCGGTCGTCCTGCAAATTCGATCGGCCGCAGTATCAATTCGACCGGGCTAAGCGAGCCGTCGGAGTGACGCAGTTGCGTTTCGACCGTCAGCTCGGACCGGGACAGTAGCTTTGCGCAGGCAAACTGGTCTGGAAAGCAGCGCGCCAGCTTTGATCCGACCAGATTGGCTGCGGCGAAGCCAGTCAGGTCGGAGAAACTTGTATTCACGGAGACGATGACATCTCCGTCGCAAACTAGAAGTCCTTCAACAGAGGCGTTGGCAAGATCGCGCATTCGCTCGATCTCAAGCTGCGAGCGGCGATGATCGCGGATATCGATCACAACTCCGGCTAGCGCCAACCCGATAATAGCGAAGCTCGCTATCGCGACCGCAATTGCAAGCCAACCCGCCGGCAACGCTGATTGTGAAATCTCCATCGTTGGGTCGGGAATGATCGACACGGCGCCCATTGCCGTGAAGTGATGGCTGCAGATCGCCAGCGTCAACAGCACAGCGCCGCTGATCTTCCATTTTTCCCCGTGGCCATGAAGCCCGACGGGAAGTGCAATGGCGCCGATTGCGGCCCCGAGCACGATCGAGGTGACGACAAGAACAGGATCCCAGAGAATGACGCCGGCTATTTCGAACGCGGCCATCCCGATGTAGTGCATCGAGGCAATGCCGCCCGCAACAATCGCGCCGCCGAGCCAGGGCCCATGGCGCCAGTTCCGGATGAGGGAAACTCCAAGGCCGGCGTCGGTCAGGAGGATGGCGGCGCCCAGTGACAGGATGGTTAACATAATGTTGTAGCCGCTGGGGATTCCCGGCGTGAACGCGAGCATCGCTATGAAGTGCGTGGCCCAGATCCCGAAGCCGGTTGAGATAGCGGAAACGCCCAGCCAAACGGCCCGCATTCGACCATGGGATTTCGCGGCGTGGCGAAGCAGGTTTATCGCCGTATACGACGCCAGGATGCAAACCACGGCGGCAAGGCCCACAAGCCTCAGATCGTGGGCGGTGGCGATGCACTGATAAACCTTTAACATCTTACTTTGCCTGTAAAGCGGACATCCCGCACCAGGCGAAAACTTACGAGCAACCCTGTAACGTGGGGTAAATGCGCTGCTTTCTGGCGCATTGGGTTGGGTGCCGGCTGCGTTGATTTGGGCCCTGTCCAGCCCTGTTTGGGAAAATATTTCCGTTCTCGGTTGACCCAAATCGCTTCATAAGCACCGCCGTCTCGTCCCACCAAGAGGGGCGGCTCGCGATCGTCACGAACGCGGGACGGGATGCGGTGGACGCTGATGTGCTGCGGACGAACAGCGCGTGAAGCGGACGGCGAAGTCGTGTGGTTCTGATGCCTCGACGCTGGCATCAAGCTGGCGGAAGTAATTCCACTGGCGACGGTGACAATAAAGCCCGATCACCGGGGAGATCACGTTATAAGTCGTAAACCATTGCGCGGGGAATGCCGGATGATCTCGGCGTGACCGTGGTGACTACGCTCGTATGCTTTTTTATTTTGCATGCGAGGCTGCGGGTGCATCGAGCGCCCGGCATTCCCTGCGCCCTCTGAATTTCAGATGGCTTTACAGGATGCAAAACTCGCGCGGATCACGCGGCGAGATCGCGGAGGTGTGGGTGTGTTTCGGCAAAATGG
>DATAIA010000137.1:0-9856 GCA_036262895.1 Xanthobacteraceae bacterium | reverse complement strand
TGACCATATCGCCGAGAAATTCCGCGGCTTCTATTTGCGCTTCCGCATTGTCCGGCAGCTCAAGACCCTCGGCATCCCTGATGAAGATGTCACCGTCCCGAATCGAAATAATAACCCGCCATGGAGCATACTCGTCAAAGCCGCGAAGCCGCGTGGAACTCCACCCTTTTGCGCTTTGGCGGCCGGCCCGGAAGCCCATTTAAAGAAACACATTCTTTTGCTAGTTTTAGCCGAGACAGGTCCTGCCGCTAATCTGCAATTGGAACCTCGCGTCGCCTCGAGACGTTTTTGACGTATGGCAAAAGCCGATGCTGGGACAATCGCAGGCCTTTTGAGAGAATACGCGCAAAGGAGTTCATTGCGCGGAGACAATCCCTATCGCACAAAGGCGTACTTGCGCGCGGCCGACAGCCTCAATGTACTAACGCAACCGCTTGAACGCATGATCGCGGCAGGCACACTCACAGACATTCCCGGCATCGGCGAGGCCATCGCCGACATCGTGACGCAGCTTTACAAATCGGGTTCGCATCCAAGTCTAGAGCAGCTGCGAAAGGAAGTACCCGCGGGCGTGCTGGAGCTTTTCGCAATCCCTGGCATTCGTCCTGACAAGATATTGAAACTTCATGAAACGCTCGGGATAAGCTCGCTGGCTGAGCTCGAAGCCGCCGCGAAAGAGGACCGCATCCGACCGGTCAAAGGCCTTGGCGCCTCGCTGCAGACCAAGATACTTCAAAATCTCGCCATTGCGCAAAGCGGCGAAACGCAGCTGCACCTGCATAAGGCCGCGGCACTTCTTGAACATGCCGTGGAAAGCTTGAAGACGAACCCGAAGTTCTCCCGGGTTGAGATCGCAGGAGATTTTCGCAGGGGCTGCGAGCTCGTTTCCGATCTTGCGATCGTCGCGCAGGGAAAAGCCGCCACCGAACTCGAAGCATCGAGCCTGAAACTGACGGTGAGCGACAAGAAGCATTACGGCGCGTGCCTTCTCCATGCTACGGGATCAATCGATCATTTGGAGCAGTTGAAGCAGACCGCGAACGCAAAGGGTTTGGACCTAAAGGCTGACGGACTTTACCGCGGCAAGAAGCTGATTGCGGCGGCAAGCGAAGACGACATTTACCGGGCGCTCGGGCTTCAGTTCATCGAGCCGGTGCTTCGCGAAGGCCGGGATGAGATCAAACGAGCGGCCAAAAGCGAACTGCCCGAGCTGGTCAGCGATGAAAATCTGCGCGGCATCCTTCATTCGCACACAACGGCGTCAGACGGCACCGAAACGCTCGAGACAATGGCAGAAGCGACACGAAAGCGGGGGTTTGAGTATTTCGGCGTGGCCGACCATTCCCAGTCCGCGCACTATGCCGGCGGACTGTCACTTGAGGAAATCGCGGCGCAGCACCGCGAAGCGGACCGGCTCAACAAACGCTACGGCAGCAAATTTCGCATTCTGAAAGGCATCGAGTCCGATATTCTTGCAGACGGTTCACTTGATTATCCCGACCGGGTGCTGGGGAAGTTCGACTTCGTGGTGGCCAGTGTCCACAGCCGCTTCAAGATGGGGAGGAAAGAGCAAACCGACCGCATCCTTAAGGCAATCAAGAACCCGCATACGACAATCATCGGTCATATGACGGGCCGCCAGTTGCAAAGGCGCCCAGGTTATGAAGTCGACATCGACAAGATCCTGAAGGCCTGCGCTAAATATGGCGTCGCCGTCGAAATCAACGCGCACCCCTGGCGTCTCGACCTTGACTGGCGCTGGCACCAGAAGGCTCTGGATTACGGCTGCATATTCAGCATCAATCCAGACGCCCATTCCATCCGCGAGCTCGATCACATGCATTGGGGCGTCGAGATGGCGCGCAAGGGCGGCGTCCCGCCTGAGCGCGTTCTTAATGCAATGAAGCTGACGCAGCTTCTCCATCATCTTGAACGCAGGCGGCATTCTGCTGACCGCGCAGCCTAGCAATGAAGACAAAGCAAAATTCAAAGCAAAGCGCGGGCCTTCTCCTATACCGGAAGAGACACGGCCAAGGAGTGGAAGTTTTGCTTGGGCATCCGGGAGGGCCGCTCTGGCGCAACAAAGATTTCGGAGCGTGGTCGATTCCGAAAGGACTGATCCCCGGGTCTGAAAAGCCGCTCGCTGCGGCGCAGCGCGAGTTCGCCGAAGAAACCGGTTACAATCCGTGCGGGGAGCCGCTCGCACTCGGCGAAGCGAAACAGCCCGGAGGAAAGCTCGTGCATGTCTGGGCAATTGAAGACGACTGGAATCCGGACGATCTCGAAAGCAATTTTTTTGAGATGGAATGGCCGCCGCGGTCCGGAAGGACACAGGCGTTCCCCGAACTCGACCGCGCTGCCTGGTTTGATCTTGCCGAAGCACGCGTGCGGATATTGAAAGGCCAGGCTGTCTTCCTCGACCGTCTACTTTTGCTAGCAGCTGCCAAATAGGCTCAATCGGCACTCTTTGTTAGGAACATGCCGTCGCACCCTTTGTTTCCAACCATCACCGCCCGGATCTTGGCTCATATCGGTGATGAGATCGCCCATCACGCGCTCCCGCCTTCCTCTCACGGAAAGGAGCTGCGTCATGAAGATGCGACGCCGTTTCAAACAGACAGTAAGTTTAGAACAGCGCCTCTCGCAGGAAGCACGGGAGCTCCGGAAGGTTGCGGAAGCGCTTGCGGCGGGACCAGCCAGAGAAGATGTCATGCGTAAAGCACAGCGGAATGAAGCAGCGGCGCACTTGACTGCATGCCTGACCTCTCCCGGCCTCAAGCCGCCGACTTAGTGCCTGTGAGCCGCGAGCTTGCAGAGAAATGCCGGAAACGAGCCGAGAAATGCCGCTTGGACGCCGAATACGCGCGAAACGTTGCTGATGAAGAAGCCTGGCGCGACCTGGCTGAAGACTGGATCAAGCTCGCCGAGGCTTTTGAGACGGCTGAGCACCTTAAGTGGAATTGATGGTCTAACGATTGTTGTAGCGTTCCCGATTTCCAAGGCGCATAGTTCCCGCCATCATTGCCCTGCACTTGGCTTTTATCGGTGATGAGAACGCCGGTTGCGCTCCCGCATCCTCAAAGGAACGGAGCGGCGCATGAAAAAGCGCCTTCGCGTCAAGCAACTTAAAACTTTCCAGGAGCGTCTCGCCGAGGAAGCGATGCGCTTCAAAGCCGCCGCCGACTTACTTCCTCCCGGTACTGAAAGGGACCTCCTCCTGCGGCGGGTCCGTCAAGCGGAGACTGCCGCTCACATCGATGACTGGCTTAGCTCGCCGGGACTGCAGCCGCCTGCGGAGTTGAAAATCCCACCGGGTAAGTAAGGCGGCGAGCCGATGCAGGATTATCTCGCGTCGCTCGAGCAGCTACGGCGGGACGCGGCTAATGCCGCGTCGATCAGGGATCGCGCCGCCGAAGACAACAAACGAGAACTGTTCGATCGGCTCCACCGGCACTTCAACCAGCTTGCGGATGAAGTGGAGCGGAACGGGCCGAATTTTCGTAACCCGCTTTGTTTGAACTGGCCCCGCCTTCGGGCGGGGCCATTCACTTCGAGCACCTCAGTCTTGTTCGGCCTCAACATTGACGACTGACCTTGCGATATCGGTCAGCGTTTTATCGGTGGTCTTCTCTTCTGCGAGTGTCGCTTCAAGAAGATCGACAGCGTCGCTGTAGCCAAGCTCTTCCGCCCATGTCGACAACGTCCCGTACCGGGAAATCTCGTAATGCTCCACGGCCTGGGCAGCGGCGAGAAGGCCCGCATCAAGCGCGGGCATTCCCTTGAAGTCCTTCATGATCTCCGAGCCTTCTTCGGTGATGCCGTTGATCGCAGCGCAGGTTTTGCCCCGCGCAGGCTTGCCGATGATCTTGAAGACGCGGTCGAGGCGCTTCACCTGCCCTTTTGTCTCGCGCTCGTGCTTTGTGAAAGCGGCCTTGAGTTCTTTCGACTGCGCTGCCTTGGCCATCTTCGGCAAGGTCTTCAGGATCTTGTTTTCCGCGAAATAGATGTCCTTGAGCGTCTCGTGAAAGAGGTCCTCAAGCTTCTTGGGTTTTTTAGCCACTAAGGTGCTCCCTGTTTGAATGCATGATAACCCCCGAGCGAGAACCAGGTTCCATCCGGGAACCGCCGCTCCCTGGGGTTCTGGAACGATGTTCCATCCGGAAGGTTGAGGGACGAGCTCACATTTCCGAGGAAATCAAAAAAGCCATTTTGCGTTTGCATTCGTCGCGGTGTTCGCCGCGCCCTCTTATGCCCAGTCGGTCGGTGAGAAGACCCGTGTCAATCCGCGGCATCGCCCCAAGACCGAAGACTTCATCGAGGAAGCCGCCATGAGCGACATGACGGAAATCGAGGCGGCTAAAATCGCGCAGCAAAAAGGCAATGCGGACGAGAAGAAGTTCGCGGAAATGATGCTGGCTGACCGCACCAAAACCAGCACCGAACTGAAATCGATGGTCCCAGACAACCTAAAAGCCGCAATCCCTGCCGCGCCCGATGACGCATCGCAGAAAAAGATCGCCAAGCCACGGGAAGGCTGAGGATTTCGCCGCAAAGTACGACCCGATGCAGGTGAGTGCTCATAAGGACGCGGTTTCGCTGTTCGAGCGCTGCGCAAACGGCGGCCGGGAAAGACCCTACCGGCCATCAAACACCATCTTGAATGGCACAGGCCCTCGACAAGAACCGGAAATAGAGGTGGCCGCGCTTATTCAGAGGGCCAATTCCTCTTGCAAGAACCCACTTGAGCTCCAGTATCTGGAAATAACGTTGAAGGGCGGCAGCCGCGGTCCGCATGGAACTGACGGGGTAGCCGAAGGCGCGCGGTATGCTCGCGATCTCAGGAGCGAGGCCCGCGCGTTTTTTTCTCAGCCCTGTGCTCTTCCCGTTCGCGCGTCACGTCTTCGGCTCGCTTGTCCTCGCGAAGTCCGACATAAACCGGATGACGCATCTCGCCAGAGCTCGTCCATTCGGTGAATTTTACTTCCGCGACGAGCCTGGGCTTGACCCAGGTGGTGACGGCTTCGTCTTTTGTCTTTTTGCCGAACGGTGATTTTCCCGTTTTAAGCTTTGTCAGTTTCCCATGCAGTTCTTCGAGCACCTCATGGCTGAAGCCAGTGCCGACATGACCGATGTAGCGCCAGTTATCCCCTTCCCGAAGCGCGAGGGTAAGCGCACCGAAAAAGGGCCGCGTGCGCTTCGGAGCCGTAAAGCCGGCAATGACGACTTCCTGCCGTTTAGATGTCTTGACCTTGAGCCAGTTGTCGGTGCGCGTGCCTGACAGGTATTTGCTGTCCGCGCGCTTTGCCATGATCCCTTCGAGCCCCTTGCGCTCCGCCTCTTCGAAGAACTTCGTCCCGGATGCGAGCCTGTGGCGGCTGAAGGAGATCAGTTTGTGCTTGGGGAGGAACGCCTTGAGGCGTTTCTTGCGCTCCGTGAGCGGCAAGGCCCGCAGGTCCTCTCCATCAAGAAACATAAGATCGAATGCGCAGTATTGCAGCCTGGCTTTGCTGCGGAGTGCGTTCTGCAAAAGCTGAAAGTGCGAGACACCGTTCGCATCCAGCGCCACGAGCTCGCCGTCAATAACCGCGTCGCCCTTTACCATCTCGAGCGCTTTGGCGACCTCGATGTAGCTGTGGCTGATGATCTTGCCGTTGCGGCTGTAGAGCGTGACCTTGCCGCCGAGGGTGGTCGCGACCATACGGAAGCCGTCGTACTTGTCTTCGAATATCCAGCCCTTGTCGTCGAACGGCGCATCCGTCAGCGTGGCGAGCATCGGCTGAAGGCGCTTTGGCAGGTTCTGAACCCGGGCCATCAGGCGTCATCCTGATCGATGACGTTGCGGAATGTAATGGAGTAGCGGAGCGTTTCGACCCCGCGAATGCTGTGCTCCCACTCGGTGCGCGATGGCCCGCGAAGCAAATAGACCGATCGCGGTTCGGCGATCAGGTTCTGGCGCGTGAATCCCTTTATCGGTCTTTTGCGCAGGCGGAAAGAACAGGGAGACAGCAGCGAAATTCCTACGACGTCGCCGAAGACAGAGCGATCCTTGTGCCAGCCGATCCCGGCTCCCGGCGCGTATTCCGTCACGAGAACCTGCTGAAAGCTTCCGGGCGCGATACCTGCGAAATCTTCGGCACGCGTGCGAAAGCACGTCAGGAACTCAGGCATGTTGTCCCTTCTGGTGAGCCCGCCACCATTGAAATCGTAGCGCCAGCCGGAGGAAACGGTTCTTCGTTTGCCGGTGAAGCCGTGAAACTTAAACTCCCGGAATGGGAGACGCTCGAAGTGCCGCAGCAGCGCCCCTTCTTCCTCCCTGGTGAGAAAGTCCGGCTGGTACTTCATGCCTCCAGGAAGGGCCGTTTCCCCGAAGAGATCGAGCGTCGCGTTACCTGCGGGCACTCGTCTTTTTCCGCGCGGAAGCTTTCGCTGGTTTGCGGTCGCCCCGGTCGCCCTGCCCCGCCTTCGCTTTAGTCTTCGCGTTCCTGCGACGGTCCTGCGACAACGAGCGGCTGACGTCATCGCTTTCTTTGATGCGGCCCTTCGCGTCGCGGCGGATGTAGCGCTTGTCCCCGCGCGGGGCAATCAGTTCGCGTTTGGCCGCGGTCCTTTTAACGGCGCGCTTTTTCGTTGTCTTTTTCACTGTCATCTCCCTGATGGAATCGGTTCGCATAGCCCAACTCTCTGCAAAGGCTGGAAGTTCCCTCGGGGGCGCGCCGCCGCGAGCGGCCGGGCTCTAGCGCCTTGCGCAGGCTGCGGCGCCCGAGGCTTCCGTCTCGGACATACGGTGACGATCCCTCGCGCAAGAGGGGCTGCGCCCCTTCGCCGTCAAGGGCAAGCTCGCTCGCGCTCGGTGAAGGCGCTTGCGCCTCACCCTGCCTTACCCGCTCATTGCCGCAGGGCTAGCCGGGTTGCAGGCTGCAACCCTTTCCAGGACAGGAACCAAGTTTGACCCGCTCCGTTGGAGCTGGCTTTTGAGGATGAGGCCATGCCTAAAGACGACCAGCTGCGCTATGGAGCGCCAGGAGAAACCGCGGTTCATATCTGCGTCGATATGCAGAGAATGTTTGCCGAGGGCACTGACTGGAAGATGCCGTGGCTTCCCCGCGTCCTGCCGAATATCGTCGCCATCGCCGCAGCCCATCCCGAGAGGACGATCTTCACCCGCTTCATCCCTGCCCGCCAGCCTGGCAAGGGGGTCGGCATGTGGCGGCATTATTACGAGCGTTGGGGATCGATGACGATTGAGGAGATTGGTCCCGAGATGGTGGGGCTGGTCCCGGACCTTGAACAGTTCGTCCCGCCGGCCCGCACCTTCGACAAACATGTTTATTCGCCGTGGACCGGCACCGATCTGCATTTGCAGCTGACGGACGCCGGCATTGACACGGTCATCATCACCGGCGGCGAAACCGACGTGTGCGTCCTCGCCACGATGCTTGGCGCGATCGACTGGGGCTTCCGCGTCATTCTCGTCACCGACGCCCTGTGCAGCTCCGCCGATGAGACCCATGATGCCATGATGAATGTCTATATGAACCGCTTCGGCGAGCAGGTGGAATGCGTCACCGCCGAAACGCTGCTCAATAGCTGGGCCAGCAGCGCCCGCGCGGCGTGGGCCTGATGAGCAGCCCCTATCTCGTGCAGATTTTGCTGCCGAAAGAGACCGGCGACGGACAGGCGGTTTCCAAGGATTGGTTCGAGGCTTTCCTGAAAGAGCTTACCGGGAAGTTTGGCGGCGCAACGAGTTTCGTCCGTGCTGCGGGCCAGGGCTTGTGGCGGGATGGCAGCGAAACCGAGCGCGACACCATCGCTGTGATTGAGGTGATGGCCGAGGAGCTCGCGCGGGAATATTGGAGCTCGCTGCGCAAGAGGCTGGAGAGCGAGCTCTCACAGGAAGAGATCGTAATCCGCGCACAGCAAATAGTCCGGCTTTGAACGACTGCAGGGAATACCGATGGATGCGATGATGCTGCTAAGGACGTTCGCCGCCGTGACCACCATCATTGCCGCAGCTCTCGTCGCAGCCAACTGGAATGCCAGGGTGATGGTTGCGGGATTTTTGATCTTCATCGTGGCAGCCCTTGCCTGGATGGCGGATGGCTGGCTTGAGGGCAAGGCTTCGCTCGTTATTCAGAACGCCATTCTGTTTGGGATCAATGTCCTTGGTGTCTGGCGCTGGCTTCCGAGAGCCGAGAAAGAAATGAGCTAGGCTTCCCGCGCCACTGCTGGCGGAACCGAAGGCTTTCGCGGTACATTGGCCTCCCATGCCCCGCAAGCTCAAGGTATATCAAACTTCTCAAGGCTTTTACGATCTCGCTTTGGCTGCGCCCTCAATGAAGGCCGCGCTCGAAGCGTGGGGCGCGAGCAGCAACCTGTTCCATCAGGGTTTTGCGAAGGAGTCGGACGATAGCGATGTCATCTCGGCCGCAATGGCAAAGCCCGGCATCGTTCTCAAGCGGCCCGTCGGCTCCAGCGAACCTTTCCGGGAGGATGCGGACCTGCCGACCGCAGCTTCGCTCGATCTGCGGCGAGCAAAGCGGGATGAAAGGCCGAAGAAGGCAAAAGCTCCCAAAGCGCGCAAGACGGATGATAAGGCGGAGCGCCGTGCTGCGGCAGCGTTCGAAAAAGAGCGGCAGAAGCGCGCAAAGCAGCGCGAAAAGGAAGAGGCTGCCGCGGCTAAAGCCCGCGAGAAGCGCATGGCCGCGATGGAAAAAGCAGAGGCAGCGCTGGATAAGGCGAAGCGCGAGCACGAGGAAAACGAATCTGCCATAGAAAAGGATCTCACAGCCGTGCAGCGCCGCGCCGAGGCCGAGGAAGAGCGATGGCAGGAGCTGAAAGAGCGGCTCGAGGAAGAGTTACGCAAGGCGAGCCGGTAGAACGGGTTTATTCGCAGAAACCGTCGCGCTTCAGGAAAGCCTTGTTGATGGCGACCGCAGCCTTGGCGCCTTCCCCGATGGCGACCGCGACGAGCAGAACGTCGCGCGATGCGTCCCCCGCGACATAGACGCCCGTGACACTCGTCTCCTCCGTGGCAGGATCGGTAATCACCCCGCCTTTTTCGTCACGTTTGCAGCCGAGGCTTCCTGACAGATGCGAGGCCTGGTGGCAGCCTGTCGAAAAAAAGAGGCCTGCACGCTCAAGTTCCGGACCGCTTTCAAATCTGATTATTCTGAGCCGCCCGTCTGCGCCTTCAAGAGACCGGACAGATTCTCTCCGCAGCTGAATCCCGTGCCGCTTCAGATTCTGCAACGCGTCCGGGCTGACGTCGGCGCCGTCGCTGCACGCGACAACATCCGCGATCCAGTGCTTCATCATGATGGCAAGATCCGCACCCTTGTCTCCCTTGCCGTACGCTGCCACAGGCCTACCGGCATATTCGAAGCCGTCGCAGTACAAACAGTGGTGGACAGACACTCCGTAAAAATCTTCCAGACCCGGAATCTCCGGAAGCTCGTCTACAAGGCCGGTGGCCAGAAGGACTTTTGCAGCGAAGCCCCTGCTGCCGTCATCGCAGTCAAACTCGAAACCGTCTCCGGCAGGCCTGATAGCGGTAACTTTCGCTACCTTGATGGCGACAGAATCGTAACGCGCCAGATCACGCCGGGCGTCGCCCAGGAAGGCGGATGGTGGCTTCCCCTCACGGCCAAGGAGACCGTGGATCGCTTGCGAGGCGCGGTTGCGCTGCTGGGCTTCATCGCAGACCAGAACCTGCCGGTGGCACCTCCCCAGAACCAGGGCGGCGCTTAATCCTGCAGGTCCGCCGCCGACGATCAAAACATCAATATTCATGGATCACTCTGCCACCAGGTTAGAAAGCTTCTCCAACAAGGAACCTACGGTGCCGGTTCCTGCGTTA
>DATAIA010000136.1:0-7439 GCA_036262895.1 Xanthobacteraceae bacterium | reverse complement strand
AAGATCGCGCAGCCAAAGTATCCGATGCCGGCCTGGAACGCGCGTTAATCCGGTCGCGAACGAGCCGTCGGCTGGAACGAGGACGATGTGGACCTGCTCGCGCAAATCCTGATCAACGGAATCCTCTTGGGCGGATTGTATGCTGTCATGGCGCTCGGTCTCGCCCTGGTCTGGGGCGTGCTCAATATTGTCAATCTTGCGCACGGTGCATTCATCATGCTCGGCGCGTATGTGTCCTGGTATCTCTACACTTATGGTGGTATCGACCCGTTTTTGGGACTGCCGATTACCGCTGCCGTGATGTTTGCCTTGGGTTATGCCGTGCAGCGCAGCGTTCTGAACCTGATCGTCCGCGCTCCCATGTTCAACACGTTGCTGATAACCTTCGGGCTCGAGGTCGTGCTCACCTACCTCGCTCAGCTTGCGTTCTCAGCCGACTTTCGTACCATCAACCCGGCCTATGCAGGCGACAGTATCGTATTGGGACCGGTGGTGTTGCCGGTGGCGCGGCTTCTGGCTTTCGGTATCGCCATTGTGCTGACAGTCGGCATGTGGCTGTTCCTGCTCCACACACGGCTCGGACGTGCGATCCGCGCCACCGCGCAAAACCTTGTGGCAGCCCGGCTCTACGGCGTTGAGCCCAGGCACCTCTACGCCATGACGTTTGGTATCGGGATTGCGCTGGCTGGAATGGCCGGAGGCCTCTACGGAACGGTATCGCAGATCAATCCTTACATCGGCGCAGCGCTGACAGCAAAATCCTTTGCCATCTCCATCATCGGCGGGCTGGACAATCCGCTCGGCGTGATCGTCGGCGGCTTATTCCTGGGAATCCTGGAGTCCCTGACTGCGCTCTATATCGGATCGACTTTCTCCGATGTGGCAAGCTTTGGCGTATTGGTGTTGGTATTGATCGTGCGCCCCAACGGCCTGCTCGGGAAAGCAGCGTGAAGACAACACGCATAGCGCTCATTCTGGCGGCGCTCGCCATCTTGGCGGCGGTGCCGTGGTTCGGTTCGGACGTGCTCGTCCAGTTCGGCATCAATGCCCTGCTGATCGCCGTTCTGGCGCAGGGTTGGAATATCATTGGGGGCTACGCCGGTTATGCCTCTTTCGGCAATTCGGTTTTCTACGGGCTCGGCAGCTACGGCGTGGCCATCGCGATGGTGCAGTGGCAATTGCCTTTCGGTGTCGGCCTCATGTTCGGTGTGGCGCTTGCGGCAGTCTTCGCGGTGTTGCTTGGGGTGCCGGTGCTGCGACTGAGGGGGCACTACTTCGCGATCGCCACGCTGGCGCTGGCCCAGGTGATGACCGCGATCGTCTCCAACGTGAAGCTGGCCGGACAGAATATCGGTCTCGTCTTGCCACCGCTCAACAATGATCCGCTGTTTTATGAGCTGTCGCTCGGGCTCCTCGTGCTTGCGACCCTGACTATTTACTGGTTGACGCGCAGCCGCTTCGGCTTTGGCCTGATCGCTATCCGTGAAAACGAAGAAGGCGCAGCGGTGATGGGTGTCAATACGACGCTGTACAAGACGCTGGCTTTCGCCCTCTCCGGAATATTCAGTGCGCTGGCGGGCGGCATTCATGCGTACTGGGTTACGTTCATCGATCCGGAAAGCGCATTCGATATCGGTCTGAACATCAAGATGATCATCATGGCGGTATTCGGAGGACCCGGTACGGTCCTGGGACCCGTCGTCGGCGCGTTATCACTTTCGGCGGTCTCCGAGTTTCTCTCGAGCGAGATTACCAGTCTCGCCGGCCTGTTCTTCGGCGCTGTCGTCGTAGCCGCGGTTGTGCTGATGCCGCGTGGCTTGGCCGACATGCTGCGGCGTTTTCGCAGTATGGGTTGGCGTTACTTTGCAGAGAATATTCGGAGCCACCGGCTATGACGGCAATACTCGAAGTCAGCCACGTGACCCGGCGCTTTGAGGGTCTGGTCGCCGTCGACGACGTTAGCTTTGCGCTGCAGCGTGGCGAGATTCTCGGCGTGATCGGTCCAAACGGTGCGGGCAAAACCACGCTGATCAGCCTTATCAGCGGAACACTGGCTCCCAGTTCGGGCGATATCCTGTTCGAAGGGCGATCTCTCCTCCCACTGCCGGTATATCGCCGTGCGCGACTGGGCATAGGGCGCACCTTCCAGATCATGCGGCCGTTTCCCGGCCTGTCGGTTCTCGACAATGTCGCGGTAGGCGCATTGTTCGGACGCGGAGGTGGACAAGCCCAACTGGCGAAAGCCCGTGAGCTGGCCCGCGTCCAGCTGGACTTCGTCGGGCTCGGCAAAAACGTCGATCAGCGCGCGGACGAATTGGGAGGTCCCGGCCGCAAGCGGCTGGAATTGGCAAAGGCCTTGGCAACGCAGCCGAAAGTTCTCCTGTGCGATGAAGTCATGGCGGGGCTCAATCTAGTCGAGATCGAAGAGGTAATCGAAGTGATCCGCAAGGTTCGCAATGAGGGAATCAGTGTTCTCGTCATCGAGCACGTCATCAAGGCGATCAGGAGTCTGTCGGATCGGCTTTTGGTGCTGAATCACGGCGTGAAGATCGCCGAGGGCGATCCAGGCAGTGTGCTGTCAAGCCAAGCGGTCATAGAAGCATATCTCGGCAAGAGGCGGGCATGAAATCGGATCTGGCAACCGGCGCCATCCCACTGCTGGACGTGCGCGGAGTAAGCGCAAGTTACGGCGGAATGCCGGTTCTGCAGGATGTTAGCCTGCATATCTACCCGGCGGAGGTCGTAGCACTGGTCGGCAGTAACGGAGCGGGCAAGACCACTTTGTTGCGGGCGCTGTCGCGCATGCTCCCCTGCAGGGGCAGCATGACCATGAATTCCCGAGATCTCTTGCCGATGACGTCCGACCGGGCCTTTGCAGCCGGCCTCGTCCAGGTTCCTGAAGGTCGTCAGCTCTTTGACCGCATGAGTGTGCAGGACAATTTGCTGATGGGCGCCTTCATACGTGATGATAAGGCAGCGATAGTCCGTGACTTAAATAGAATGTACACGCTTTTTCCGCGCCTGGCGGAGCGCCGGCGTCAGCTCGCGGGCAGCTTGTCGGGAGGCGAACAGCAGATGTGCGCGATGGCCCGCGGCTTGATGGCGGCTCCAATCCTGCTGATGATCGACGAGATGAGTTTGGGACTGGCGCCCGTCGTCGTGGAACAGTTGATGAATGCGCTGGCAACGATCCGTCACGAGGGCGTGACGATTCTATTGGTTGAACAGGACGTCAATCTGGCTCTCTCGATTGCCGATCGCGGATACGTCATGGAAACCGGTCATATCGTTCGTAGCGGGTCCACCAAGAAGCTCATGGACGATCCTGAAGTCCGGCGTGCATATCTCGGGCTTTAGACGTCAATTGATGACGGAAAGAGAGGTAACGTCTGACCGATGTGATAACCGGCTGCGAGGACACAGTTCGTATCAAGTCGGAAGGAAGGCAGGTTGACTTGCGAATTCCGTTTAAACCGAAAATCGGGCATCCCATGACCAAGCAAGACGCGATTGATGAGCTTAGATCGCTGCAACGGAACTGTGAAACCTCCAACGTGCACGCGAAAGCTGAGACGGTTCTCTGCGACTTCCTTGATGCAGTCGGCTATGAAGAGGTCGCACGCGAGTTCCGGAAGATCCACGAGATGTATCCGGTGGTGACCCCTAGATATTCGAAGCCTTCTTGGCCGTCGTAGGCAGAAGGTAGGCGAACGGCCAGGCCAAGAATAGTCAGTGCCTAGAATTGCTGTATCCAGCTCCTCATTCAGGCTCCGTGCATTCAAGGCGCTCACCTGGCGTATTGATTGCGAGAGCACGTACGAGTTTGAGCGAGCAAAGCGAGCTCGGCGATGGAGGGCGTAAGTAAGCGGCATTCGCGAGCTGCCGGTCGATTGATCAGGAATCATGCACTCAAACAACAATAAAATTCGATTGTCGTCTGCATCCTCCGATGAGACACAATAGCGGATGTGGCGGATGCCGAAGGCCGCGAGAGCGTTCGGGCCTGTATCACTCGCGGGTGAACTGCTTGATCGGAGCTAGTGATGCCGACTAGGTCGAGAGTTAGCAAGGCGCCCGAGAGGGGTCTCGTACTTCCGAGCGGCTGGCGCCGCTATCTTTACTCAACCAACCACAAAGACATTGGCACGATGTACTTCGTGTTTGCTATCTGCGCAGGTCTGGTTGGTGGAATCATTTCAGTTGTAATTCGGATGGAATTGCAGCAGCCAGGCCTGCAGATTTTCACGAACACGCATACCTACAATGTATTCGTAACCGGCCACGGCCTGATCATGATCTTTTTCACGCTCATGCCGGCGATGATGGGTGGATTTGGCAATTGGATGGTGCCGCTGATGATCGGCGCGCCGGACATGGCGTTTCCGCGCATGAACAACATATCGTTTTGGCTGCTGCCTGCATCATTTGCACTGCTCATCATCTCGATGTTCGTCGAAGGCGAGCCCGGCTCAAGCGGCGCCGGTACCGGCTGGACGCTGTACGCGCCGTTGTCGACCTCGGGCCATCCGGGGCCGGCCGTCGATTTCGTCATCCTGTCGATGCATATTGCGGGTGCGTCTTCAATCCTCGGTTCGATCAATTTCATCACTACTATATTCAATATGCGGGCGCCGGGCATGACCCTGCATAAAATGCCGCTATTCGCCTGGTCGGTCCTCGTGACGGCCTTCCTGTTGTTGCTGTCGCTGCCGGTGCTCGCCGGCGCCATTACCATGCTTCTCACCGATCGCAATTTTGGAACGACGTTTTTCGCGGCGGAGGGCGGCGGCGACCCGGTATTGTATCAACATCTTTTCTGGTTCTTCGGTCATCCCGAGGTTTACATCATGATTCTGCCGGGCTTCGGCATCGTCAGCCACGTCGTTTCCACATTCAGCCGCAAGCCGATCTTCGGTTATCTCGGAATGGTCTATGCACTGGTTGCGATCGGATTTATCGGATTTCTGGTCTGGGCCCATCATATGTACACGGTCGGGATGTCGAGCAGCGCCCAGGCGTATTTCGCGTTTGCCAGCATGGTGATCGCAGTTCCAACCGGCATAAAGATCTTTTCCTGGATAGCAACCATGTGGGGCGGCTCCATCACATTTCGAACGCCGATGCTGTGGGCGATCGGATTCATCTTCGTCTTCACGGTCGGCGGTGTCACCGGCGTTGTGCTCGCCAATCCGGGCATCGACCGGACGTTGCAGGATACTTACTACGTGGTTGCGCATTTCCATTATGTCCTGTCGCTTGGCGCCGTATTCGCTATTTTCGCAGGCTGGTATTATTGGTTCCCGAAAATGACTGGATACATGTACCCGGAAGCCCTCGGTAAACTGCACTTCTGGCTGACCTTTGTCGGCGTCAACCTCGCCTTTTTTCCGATGCATTTCCTCGGATTGTCGGGAATGCCGCGACGAGTTGCGGATTATCCCGACGCATTTGGAGGCTTCAACCAGATTGCCTCGATCGGGTCCTATGTCTCTGCAGCCGGTCTGATCGCGTTCTTCGTGGGCATGGTTTTTGCCTTCGTCCGGAAGGAGAGGGCTGCGGACAATCCGTGGGGACCTGGCGCGACGACGCTGGAGTGGACTTTATCGTCACCGCCACCGTTTCATCAATTTGAGGTCTTACCCCGAATTGAATAGATGAATCCACGAGCTCTGCAGAACAGCCGCGCCGGCTTGGTATACGAGCGGGCAGGATCCTCCAGTTCCGTGTCAACGATACTTCGCTTTGCATCGCATGCACGGAGGGTGGCGATTCGCAGCAAGCAAACATAGTCAGCTTGGCGGGTATCGCGATTGGTCGGCGTTGATCGTTTCCCGTTCGGACCCGCTGGCAAAAACCTGCTAAGTCGCACTGGTCGCGCGGCGCAACGACCTCTGCCATCGCCTGCAATGTTAAGTCATGACAATGCCCGATAACGCCACATCGATATCCCTCGCTGTCCGGGCCTTCCGCAGCCAAACGGTATCCTCCAGCTGCACGCGATATGGCCACGAACGGTGCGCGCTTCCGCCGCAATTGTTCCCAGGCTAGAAGGTCCTATGTTTGGGCTGCCATGATCTACGCGCTTAGAACGGATACTCGGATACGCGCACGTTTCCGCACGTTGGGCCGCTTGAAACAGAGCATTTAGCCAACGGCAGCGTTTCCTGCGGTCCGTCGCTTCACATCAACATACGCCTCGTTGTTCCCTTGCGAAGGCCCACCTTAGTGTGGCCTTCAGAGGAGAGTGATAGTGTCTCTACCTTCAATTACCCTAACGGCATGTGACCATTCCCGGCTCGAGAAGCTCGCGCTGTCCTCTGCGCAGCGAGGTAACAAGTATGCGCAATTTTTGCTCACTGAGATTAGGAGGGCGAAAATCATTTCGGAGGACGCTTACAATGTCAAATCACTTGTGAGGGTGGGGTCGTGGGTCGCATACTGGACGAGCCGATGCATTAGCCGAAAGACAGTGCGACTGATGTGGCCAGAAGATATCACGTCCGATCCGAGTCACCTCTCTGTTTTATCGAATTTGGGGGCGGCGCTCGTCGGCCTTCGACCCGGTGACCGCATGCCATACCTTGTCGACGGAGACATGGACGTCCTCACAGTCGAGAGTGTGAATCCGTGACCCAGAAATGCATCAGCTGGGTCAATTGAGCGGACTTGAACTTCAGTCATCGTACCGTTGCAGCGGCCTCGATGTACGCTCAAGCGGGCTGAGCAGCGGATTCCAATCCGATGTCGTTCGCTTTGGCGCAGGATCCGAAGCGCGGCGCCAATGTGAACGCTGCTCTGTGTATCGCCGGCGAATAGTAGTCAGTGCGCAAGTGCAGTCGCTGGAAGCGCTCCCGTAACGTCTTTATCGGCGGTCGCAGCGCTTTATGACTTTCCCCGGCCGCGACGAGGGCCAGCATTCCTCCCGCGTATGTTGGAACAGGTGCGAGGTACGGTCGGACGCCCTCAAATGAAAGGGCAAGTCGGCCGCACACAACCTGTAACTGCTCTGGATTGTAAAAGGGAACGCCGCTTTGGAGCGAGAGCACGCCGCCCGGCCGAAGCAATTTTCGGCAGCGTTCATAAAACGATCTTGTGAAAAGTTCCTCTCCGGGCCCAATCGGATCCGTGGAATCGACGATGATTGCGTCGAATTGTCTCCAAGTCTGCGCCACGTATTCGAATCCGTTTCCGACAATCAGATTAACACGTCCATCCTCGAATGCTCCGCTCGATACCTCCGGGAAGTACCGCTTTGACAACCTGATGACATCCTTGTCCAGTTCGACCATCACGACTTGCTCCACAGGGTGCTTTAGTATCTCTTTGAGGGCGCCGCCGTCGCCTCCGCCGATAATGAGCACGCTTTTGGTCCGGGCATGCGCCATGAGCGGCACGTGTGTGAGCATTTCGTGATAGATATAGTTGTCGCGTTGCGTCAG
>DATAIA010000135.1:0-18085 GCA_036262895.1 Xanthobacteraceae bacterium | reverse complement strand
AAAGAAAATTCCACAAAATAGAACTACACAAGAAGACACACAATTTCCCAACACAACCATATACGAAAATCACTACTTAGCCGCGAATTTCAGGCTGCGCGAAGCCGTCCAATCGGCCTATCTCGACGGTGAGAAGGACGGCCCTCGTTCCTACGCAGCTACTGCCTGGGTCATTAGGGGTACGGTGCCGTAGGGGGCGGCGGCTTTTGGCACTTAACGTGACAATGCGGATCGGACAAATGTCCGCTTTGCGCCAGAAGCGGACAATCAGGCTTTCACATTTTCATTTAGCCCGCTTGAACACCAGCTCCAGCGTGACGCCGGTCGGCGTGCGTGGATTTGTAAATTTTTAAATCATCGTCGGTGATTGATGTCACGATGCGGCGTTGATTCTGTGCTCCGGCCAAGTTGGGAAATGAACTCGCTTCGATGTTGACGTGGATCGTTTTAGCACTCTCGTCCACGGTGTACGTTCCGGTATACGCTACGACACCCGACGCTATAGCCATAGCCTCTTCATGAGAAGGACGCGCAGATCACCTGATGCATATTTTGGAGCGTCAGAGCGTACCGTAATGAAATGGAAGCGGCCATCGGCGGTATAGGTGACTGCGCCTTTTGACTTCGGCCGCTCTACAGCACCGCCATCCTCGCGTGTGCTTTGCTGGACTCGTAGTTCCAAGTGCCAACCAACTGATCCTTTGAGAGACTTTGCTGGCTGCACCAGGAGTTAGATCTGAGACGATGTCGATGGCTGCGTAGAGTGCAAGCTTTCGATTGTCGTTATCCTTGCTCGCCAAGTGCTCTTCGTCGCGAAATCCGTCCTCCGACCCCACGCTCAGAAGCCACGGTTTGCGCGATGAGTGGGGGTAACACGGCGGAATTAGCCGCGACAGCCATTGTCGCGCTACTCATTGTTTTGCTGTCGGTTTGACGATCGGATACAGAAGAGAACAGTGCGGCGGCGGAGAGAGTGTCAGTCAACCCCCATTGACGTACAGGCTGCTTTTCATTCTAGCATGTGGGTACCTACGCTCTTGGCTACTAGCCAACGGCGCATCGGAGGGTAGCTCATCCAAGTTCTAGCCCCATCAATTTCAGTCGGCCGTCGGTGGTCGGCGTCATGACGAGCCTTGTCCAGCTTCGCGGTCAGTTTCTGCCGATCGTGTAGCGCTCGCGTCAGGGATAGTCAGCTTCCGATACGAGGGCGCGCTCTACGGCTTCTATCGTCGTTTGGAATTCCACAAACCGCGCCATCGTGGCTTCATAAGTGCCACGCTCATAGGGTTTGGAAAGAAGCTGGGCGCACATCCTGCGCTCCTTGACCAGCGCGGCTAGCGCGTTCACCAGGTCTTTCTTAGCCGAGTCAGTCATTGCTCGCCTCGTCGGTTCAGGATTGGTCTCACTTATCGTAGCCCTCAGAAGGCCCCGCCGGCGCGGGGCGTCAGCTTTTCTCTATAAAATCGGTCTCCGCCTTTCCGCCGTTACGTGCGGGCTACCAAGTTACCGGATGGAGGATGTTACTATCGAGGCCGACGGCGTGAGGGTCTCCGGTGGCTCGGGCCTTGTCACGAGGTAAAGCTCGCCCGCCACGAGCATGACGGCAGTGACCGCCAATGCAAACATGGCTAAAATCAGATCGTAGTAGGGGTCATCCATCGCAGTTTGAAATCATGGACGAACCGCAGCCATCGCCTTTGGCTATCCGCGCGAGCGCTAGTGGGTGAATAACAGCGGGTCCGAAGACCTTTGGCTATCCGCGACAGGCGCCGTTGTGTATGGCGGGCGATGGCCGCGCGTTACCGAAACGTCGCCAGAAACATTTTGTTCCAGGTCTGATGGAATTGCCCGGCTGCACCCCCGTTAAGGACAGTCAGGATGAAAATCATGCTTAGAAGATAACCCGTCATCCTGAACGGTGCTCCAATTTCGGGAGTTCAAATAGCGCGGATCAACTCCTCTCCTTGGTGAGGGTGGATCAAGCTGCCATCGCAACCCGGTCGGTCGACTTCAGCCTTGCCGGCTTGCCGCCGGGTGGCGTTCGCGGCGAGTGATCCAGACTGGAAAGCGCTTCCAGGATATCGTCGATCGACACGACGTTCTTTGTCCCTGCTATCGCCCGCAGGCTCGGGCACGAAGTCACCGCGGCAGCATCGGAAGCCCAGGATGCCAGGATCGCCCGTTTCTCGGCTCTCGAAAGCGTTGCGTCAGCCAGGACATCCCGAGGGTGATCGAAGACTGCGCCGGGATGCAAAATGGCGTTCAGGTCATAGACATTCTCGTCAAAATGTCGGTTCAGATTCGTCATGTCCTTCCTCCCAACTCCTTTCGTTTCCAGGACAAAAATCCACTTAGAAAAACGGCGGCAATTTTCAAGGCTGGGCTGAATAATTTCTTTGCCCCAAGGCTGGCACCCGCACAGAGCTCTTTGGACGTCGTATTCGCCTGCGTTATGCGGATGAGCCGACCTCGTCAGTTTGGCCTCCGGCGTACCTCGGTCCGAAAAATTTTCGCGTGCCTCTTGAACCCGATTTTCGCCGCTCCCAAGTCGTTTTCGCCCGGGGGCCGTATTGACGCCGGGCTTATGACATCGCTGAACTGTAAGGGAGGATGTTCATGCATTTCCGTCCATTGCACGACCGTGTGGTCGTGCGACGTATCGATGCCGAGGAAAAGACCGCCGGCGGCATCATCATTCCCGACACCGCAAAAGAGAAGCCGCAGGAAGGCGAGGTGATCGCCGTCGGGCCCGGTGCGCGTAACGAGCAGGGGCAACTGGTCCCGCTCGACGTAAAGCCCGGCGACCGTGTCCTGTTCGGAAAATGGTCCGGCACCGAGGTGAAAATCGAAGGCCAGGATCATTTGATCATGAAGGAAAGCGATCTTCTGGGCGTGGTCGAAAAGACCGGCTCGCTGAAGAAGGCCGCTTGAGACACTGGCAGTCATCGAGAGGAAAGGAGAATGACGTCATGGCTGCCAAGGATGTGAAGTTTTCGACCGAAGCCCGCGACCGCATGCTGCGGGGCGTCGATACGCTGGCGAATGCCGTCAAGGTTACCCTGGGTCCGAAAGGCCGGAACGTGGTGATCGAAAAATCGTTCGGAGCGCCGCGCATTACCAAGGACGGCGTCACCGTCGCCAAGGAGATCGAGCTTGAAGACAAGTTCGAGAACATGGGCGCCCAGATGGTGCGTGAGGTCGCTTCCAAGACCAATGACCTCGCGGGCGACGGAACCACCACCGCGACGGTGCTGGCGCAGGCCATCGTCAAGGAAGGTGCAAAGTCCGTTGCTGCCGGCATGAACCCGATGGACCTCAAGCGCGGCATCGACCTTGCCGTGGAAGCGATCGTGGCCGATCTCAAGTCGCACGTCAAAAAGGTCACCTCGAACGACGAAATCTCACAGGTCGGTACGATTTCGGCAAATGGCGACACCGAGATCGGCCGCTTCCTGGCCGAGGCCATGCGGAAGGTCGGTAATGAAGGGGTTATTACGGTGGAGGAGGCAAAGAGCCTCAACACCGAACTGGAGGTGGTCGAGGGCATGCAGTTCGACCGCGGCTACGTCTCACCCTACTTCGTGACCAACACCGAGAAGATGCGGGTCGAGCTCGAAGATCCCTACATCCTGATCCATGAGAAGAAGCTGTCAGGGCTGCAAACGATGCTGCCTCTCCTGGAGTCGGTCGTGCAGTCCGGCAAGCCGCTGCTGATCATTGCGGAGGACGTCGAGGGCGAAGCGCTGGCGACGCTGGTCGTCAACAAGCTACGCGGCGGCCTGAAGATCGCGGCGGTCAAGGCTCCCGGCTTCGGCGACCGGCGTAAGGCCATGCTGGAGGACATCGCGATCCTCACCGGCGGCACGGCGATATCGGAGGATCTGGGAATCAAGCTCGAGAACGTTACGCTGAGCATGCTCGGCCGCGCCAAGAAGGTCGTGATCGACAAGGAAAACACGACCATCGTCAATGGTGCCGGCGCGAAGAAGGAAATCGAATCGCGCGCGGCGCAGATCAAAGCGCAAATCGCGGAGACCACGTCGGACTATGATCGCGAGAAGCTGCAGGAGCGCTTGGCCAAACTCGCGGGCGGTGTTGCTGTCATACGGGTCGGTGGCGCCACGGAAGTCGAGGTCAAGGAGCGCAAGGATCGGGTCGATGACGCGCCGCATGCAACCCGAGCCGCGGTGGAGGAAGGCATCCTCCCCGGTGGAGGTGTAGCCCTGCTTCGCTCGCTCAAGGCACTGGACGGCGTGACCACGTCGAATCCGGACCAGAAGGCCGGCGTCGATATCGTGCGCCGCGCCATCCAGGTGCCGGCCCGTCAGATCGTCCAGAATGCGGGCGAAGACGGTTCGCTGGTGGTTGGAAAGCTGCTGGAAAGCGGCGACTACAATTGGGGCTTCAACGCCGCGACCGGCCAGTACCAGGACCTGGTACGGGCCGGCGTGATCGACCCGGCAAAGGTCG
The DNA here is from genome assembly GCA_036262895.1 of Xanthobacteraceae bacterium. GTDB lineage: Bacteria > Pseudomonadota > Alphaproteobacteria > Rhizobiales > Xanthobacteraceae > AP-16. Next base: position 13,615 of record DATAIA010000135.1, on the reverse strand, counting down.
TTCGCACCGCTCTGCAGGACGCCGCCTCGGTGGCCTCGCTGCTGATCACGACGGAAGCCCTCGTTGCCGACAAGCCAAAGAAGGCGGACGTTCCGGCCGCCCCAGCAATGGACTTCTGACCACGATAGGAGCCCGGCTTCAGAGCCGGCTCCCCCACTCATCGAACGAGGAAAGGATGTAGCGATAAAACGAAGGAGCCTCAGATGAGCACACAAGTTCAGGGAAGGCTACATAAGGCCAAGTCGATCGTTCTGGATTGGCTCATGTTCGCGTTGAGCTTCGGGACGATTGCCTGGATCAGTTTTCGACCGATTGGAGGATGAGATGATCAGTGATCAATTCATAGTCTCCGCTCGTGCGGAGAAATGCAAACAAGCCTTCGGGCAGCGCGTGGTCCGGGGAATTCTCACGGTCTCGATGGCAGCGGTCCTGACCCTGCCGTCACTGGCGGCTTGGGGGATGGACGGCCCGCGCAGCAAGCCGGAGCCGGTGAACCCCTTCGAGACAATCGCGCTGCCGCCGGTCCCGCATCTGGATTCGATGCCATGGTTGAAGTGGGGTGCCGGGGTGAACACGTTGAAGGTCGACACCCTGCTTTCGCCGATCCTGGACCCATCGGGAATCAGGCTGACGCCGGAAGACCGCGATAAGGAGCGACCAGCCATCAGCTAATTGATTTCCTTCATTTGCCGGGATGCGATCTCCGACCTATTACGTAGATCGCATCCCGAACCGACGCTTGCTAGTTGTTCGATCATGTCCGACTTTCCGGCCAGCCTCCGGGTCCCGCCGGAGACTCCCGCATTTGAGCGGCCCCGCAGCGTCCGATCCTTCCAGGTGGAGAGCCAGCGCAAAGTGGTCGAGCATTGCAGGCGACTTCTCAAAGCTCACGATCTCGCGGCAGAACATCGCCAACGCCTCACGCGGTTGGTCGAAATGGCCGAAGCCGAATTGCAGCGTTTACACGCCTGATGATCGAAACCCAGCCACGATATTGCCGCGGCGTTTTCCGACGGAGCGAGGCGCCTCCGGTTGGGCCCTGGAACGTTTCCACCGCCCCCGCTGGCATTCCCCCACTCTGAAGACGTGCTCTCGGGGCTCGGTAACCATGGGTTAGTCCTCGGACAAAAATTCCCGCTTTCCCACTTGAAACCCAAAGGCGATTTGCTAGTTTTTTGCTTGCCGCAACAAGCGGTCCGGGCGCCCTCGGGGCCCGGCGGAGACTGGCGCCGGAGGTGTCCGACGCCTGCTCGTACCCATCTTGCTCCTTGGAGGATTTGGCTATGAGGACTTACGGGGTCAGCCCCTTGTGGCGGTCAACTACTGGATTCGACCGCTTTTTAGACTTGGTCGACGCGGCCCGGCACGCTGCTGGCGACGCGAACTACCCACCCTGCAACGTGGAACGCTTATCCGACGACCGGTATCGGATTTCACTGGCACTGGCCGGATTCTCCCCTGATGACATCGCGATAACCGCTGAGCAGAACGTGCTTACCGTCGAAGGTCGCAAGGCCGACGAAGGGCAGCGTAAACTCCTCTATCGGGGCATTTCATCGCGGCCGTTCAAGCGGCAGTTCGTTCTGGCCGCCCACGTCAGGGTCGAGGGAGCACGGTTCGACAACGGCCTGCTGCAGGTCGAGTTGGTTCGAGAGATTCCGGACGCCATAAAGCCTCGCCGGATCCCGATCGACAATCTGTCCGCATCCGGCGTCCAGCAGATCGAGCGCGAAGCGGCCTGAAGGCTGGTACGACGGGCTCCGCTCAGTGGCCGCCGCAACTGTGCCGGCGCGTCCAAGCGCGTGCCTTCCTCGATGAAGCGAGAACGGGTCGGCCAATTGAAACGAGTCCAATTCCCTAGCTCTAATGGGTGTACAAGATGTTTAACATTGCCGCTCTACCTGCTCCGTCTGTCGACGCTGGGCTATCGAAATATCTCGTCGAGATACGCAAGTTTCCCATGCTCAAGCCCGAGCAAGAGCTCGCCTACGCAAAGCGCTGGCGCGAGCATCGCGATCGTGACGCAGCGTACCACTTGGTCACCAGTCATCTCAGGCTCGTCGCCAAGATATCGATGCGCTATCGCGGCTATGGCCTTCCGATCGCGGAAATCGTCTCCGAAGGCAATATCGGCCTGATGCAGGCCGTGAAAAGGTTCGATCCGGACCGGGGCGTCCGCCTGGCCACTTATGCGATGTGGTGGATCAGGGCCACCATCCAGGAGTACATCTTGCGATCCTGGTCGCTGGTCAAAATCGCCGCCAGCGCCAGCCAGAAGAAGCTTTTCTTCAAACTGCGGAGGGCCAAAAGCGCAATCTCGGCGCTGCAGGACGGCGACTTGCATCCGGAGCAGGTCAGGCTGATTGCGGAGCGTCTCAAGGTGGCTGAGCGAGACGTCGTCACCATGGACCGGCGCCTGCGTGGAGATGTTTCCTTGAATGTGCCGATCCACGACGAGGATCAAACCGGACAAACGTTGGACTGGCTTGTCGATCCCGCGCCGACCACTGAAACCACGTTGGCCGAGGAGCAGGAAACCAAACATCGTCGTCAGGCCCTCGCTGACGCCCTCGCCAACCTCAACCCTCGCGAACGTAACATCTTCACCGCGCGCTGGCTGAACGAGGAGCCGGCGACTCTTGAAGAACTTGCCGCTGAACATGGAGTGTCCCGCGAACGGATCCGCCAGATCGAGGCGCGAGCGTTTGAAAAGGTAAAGGCTGCGATGCTGACAAGTCGGCGTGAGGCCGACGGCTCACCCACTTCCCGCGCGAAGAAACTGAAGCAGTGGGAGGCGCGGCTCTGAGCCCGCAAAAGATCACCGGACTGATCGCCATGTTCACGTCGTCGGTCGTTTTTCTCGTGATCGCAAACACAGTCGCAGCGACTGGCGCAGTCCTTGTCGCCTTGCAGGCTGCGATGTTCGAGACAGGTCGTGTGACTTCGCCAGCGTTGACGGCGGATGCAGCCGCCGGCATCGCCAACGCCTACTTGTCTTGGCAACAAGGTGAAGTTGCCGACGCAGCATGACAGGAGGAGCCTCGATCGAGACTACAATTCTCGAATGGGAACCTTTCTTTTGTTTGAGCGTTCGGCGACCAGCGTTGGGCGCAATGTCTGAGACCCAAGGACGAGCCCGACGACAACCTTTACGGAGGATAACATGATGGAAAGGCTGTTGGCACTTTTGCTGGCGGGCGCCCTCGTGGCTCCGCAAATCGGTCAAGCGAGCGAGAGTGCGCTGAACAATGACAGCGCGCGACAAGCTGCGTCAAAGTTTCCGGAAGAGCTACCCCTCCCGCCTATTCCCTATCTCGATACGATGCCGTGGATAAACTTTGGATCGCAATCGAAGGGACCCGGAATTGACACCTTGTGGCTACCCAACTTCGACGCTCCGGCGGTGCCGAAAAACTCGGCGTTTGCCTACAATGATCTCCGGAATGTTGAATCAAATCTAAGCAGGACGGCAACCAGATAATAAGAAGTCGCAAGCAACCTCAGAGGCGGCGCCCCCGCTGGTATTAGTGGCGGTGCCGCGCATTTGTTTGTGTTGACACTGAAACTCGTCAACATTCGCACTACCGGCCGGCCTCACCAAATATGCGCGAAAATATTGCGTAAGATGAGAGCGTGAACAAAGCCAGACACGCGATAGTTATGGCTTCGCGTGCCTGGCCGAAGGTTGATCGCCCTTCGCGAGAAGCCGGGCGATCGCGAGCAAAACTAAATCGGCGGATTCCCGTTCCCTGATATCTTAGAAAATGGACGTGATCGCCCTCTTGAAATCGGATCGGCTTTTTCTAATTTTTAGCCTGCCGCGATAAGCGGTCCGGGCGCCCTTCGGGGGCCCGGCGGAGACGGGCGCCGGAGGTGTCCGACGCCTGCTCGTACCCATCTTGCTCAATGGAGGATTTGGCTATGAGGACTACCTACGATTTTGCTCCCCTTTGGCGGTCGACCATCGGTTTTGACCGCCTGTTCGACCTCGTGGACGCCGCGCAACAGGCCGGCACGGCGGAGGACAACTATCCCCCATGCAACGTCGAGCGCCTGGGCGAAGACCGCTACCAGATCTCGCTGGCGGTGGCGGGCTTCTCGGCCGATGAAATCGCGATCACCGCAGAACAAAGCGTGCTGACGGTCGAGGGCCGGAAGTCGGAAAAGCAACAGCGCGAGTTCCTGTACCAGGGAATTTCATCGCGGCCCTTCAAGCGGCAGTTCAATCTGGCGGACTATGTCCAGGTCAAGGGAGCCGCGTTCGATAACGGGCTGCTGCAGATCGAACTGGTGCGCGAGATCCCCGAGGCCATGAAGCCGCGCCGGATTTCGATCGACGGCTCGCCCGCTTCGAACGTCCGGCAAATCGACGGCAAGGCGGCGGCCTGACCCGAACCACATCAGCGAACAGACTTCCGCGGCAGTTCGCGGCGGAAGTCGCTTGAATTGAGGAGAACACACCATGGGTATCAAGGATCTCATTCCCTGGAGCAACGGCGGACGCGAGGTTGGCATTCACCGCGGTCCCGACGTGAATCCGTTTTTTACGTTGCATCGCGAGATGAACCGCATGTTCGACGATGTATTCCGCGGGTTCGATCTTGCGCCGTTCGGATCGACCCGTGGACTAAGCGGGTTTGGCTGGCCGCAGATCGACATCGACGAGACGGACAAGGAGGTGCGCATCACCGCCGAACTGCCCGGCCTCGACGAGAAGGACATCAGCCTGGAAATCGCAAATGGCGTTCTTTCTATCGCCGGCGAGAAAAAATCGGAATCGGAAGACAAGGCGCGTCGTTTCAGTGAGCGCCACTATGGCCGCTTTGAACGGCGCATACCGCTGGACGACGTCGATGAGGACAAAGTCTCGGCCGCGTTCAAGAATGGCGTCCTGACCATAACCGTGCCGAAATCCGCCGAAGCGAAGAATGTCCGCCGCATCGCGATCAATCGCAATGGCTGACACTTTCCAACGTCCGGGCTCGTGACGCCCGGGCGTTGGAATCCCCCTCTACATACTGTTTACTCACAATGTTGAATAGCTCATCGGTGACAATGGCCCGACGGTTCGCAGCAGCGCTGCTGCTTTGCGCGTCTGTTGCGTTGTCCCCCGTCTTCGCGCAAGCGCCGGATATCAGGGGGGGCCAAATTCCAACCCTTGCGCCCGTGGTGAAGGAGACCACCCCTTCGGTCGTCAATATCTCGGTTCACGCGCGCGTCAAGGAAGACAATCCTCTCTACCGCGATCCCGTCTTTCGAGAGTTTTTTGATCTTCCCAAGCAACTTGAAAAGGAGGTCCAGGCAGCGGGCTCGGGCGTGATCGTCGACGCCGAGCGCGGTTACGTGCTTACCGCCAATCACGTTGTGGCGCAGGTTACAAAGGCCCAGGTCACGACAAAGGACGGCCGAAAGTTCGACGCAAAAGTGGTTGGGCGTGATCCCGCAACCGACATTGCCGTTCTTCAGCTTAACGGGCCGAGAGGCAACCTCAAGGCCCTCCCGCTGGGCAACAGCGATAAGATCGAGGTCGGGGATTTCGTAATCGCAATCGGAAACCCTTTCGGCCTGGGCCAGACCGTGACGTCCGGAATCGTCAGCGCACTTGGCCGAACCGGCCTTGGCAAGCAAGGGTATGAGGATTTCATCCAGACTGACGCGTCCATCAATCCTGGTAACTCGGGCGGCGCCCTAGTCAACCTGAGGGGACAGCTAGTCGGAATCAATACGGCGATTATTTCACCGGGCGGCGGCAACGTCGGAATCGGGTTCGCGGTCCCGATCAACATGGCTCGCCGGGTCATGGAGCAGCTTGTTCAATATGGCGAAGTTCGTCGCGGTCAGATCGGCATTTCCATCCGCGATCTGGGAACCGATCTGGCTGCAAAGGAAAACTATCAAGGCGCGCTGATCGCCGAGATCGTCAGCGGGTCGCCGGCGGAGAAAGCGGGGCTGCAGAAGGGAGACATCGTAAAGGCTGTCGATGGTGCGCCGATCAAAAGCGCGTCCCAGCTTCGCAATCTCATCGGCCTCACCCCGCTGGGCGGACGCGTGGAGCTTCGCTTCGAACGCAACGGCGCTGTTCACAATGCAAGCATCGAGGTAGCTCCAGCAAAGGCTGCGCCCCCAAGACGTACGGCCGATCAATGATCAATAACGGCGACGGATTTTCAAAAGCAGCATGGGCATCCGCGCAATGTATCGGCGAGAAAGGCCGGGTAAAATGCACGCATGGAGATGTAAGTGGCCAAGGACCGCAAGAATGAAAGGGAACTGCGCCAGATGATGCTGGAGGCCGCTCACAAGCACGAAGAGTGCAGCGAGTTGGAGGATCTTTTCATATTTGGCCCTACACCGCGCGCCGATACAAATTGGGGCTTTGGGATCGCCGGAAGGGACAACAAGGTATCCGTGGCCTGTTACGCGCGCCTCAACCAGATCGCCAGCGACTTGCAGACGAAATACGAACTGCATCCGGTGAAGGCAGCCCGCCGCGACATCGAAGCGAGGGTCTGGTCCCTGGTTCACGACCACTCAACGCTCAGGGCGTTGCTGTCGCGGGCTGGAGGCGCCTACGAAGTCGCCACCTTCAAGGAGCTGGAAGGTCGGCCGAATTGGACCATGCAATGGCTGACCGACGATCGGCTGGCAAAAGCCGCCTTTGACCGGATTGTCCGATCCGTGCAAAATCAAATTGAGTTGGAATAGGCTTATTTGAGCCGCGTTGAGGGCGGTTGCCTGCGGCCGGCCGCTTTGCGCCATGAACCGCCATTCGCACATCAGATGTTACGAAGTCGGCCTCTGAGTGAGCCGCTTTGGTCGATGCTATAAATTACTGCTCTCACATTCGCCGCGTGCGTTGCTAATAAACTGGATTAGGCCAATTGAGTTTTCTGCCCGTAGCGCTCATTCGCGCAAGGCAAGGATCGAGCTTTACCCACTGATCATTTGAATTTGCGAACCCTCCTCCAAAACTCACGACATCAGCCACCTTCATCCCGTTGATCTGGTAGGTGACGCATACAACGCGAAGTGATCCCGAGGTGCACACTTCGTGATAGGCCAGCGTAACGTCAGTATGCACGCCGGACAGGGTCCCGCGTACATGCATGCTAATCCTCATGTCAACGTTTGGCGCACGCGTGGCCCAGTAGCTTAGGCTTTCGCAAGTTGCGGGCGTGTCCGCGTATCCTTCGCCTTCGCGAAATGGACTGGCGTGGTCACAGCATTGCGACGCGTAAACGACACTCGTGCCTGTTAAGGCCAACAGGAGAGCCTGGAGAATCATCTGACGATACATATTGCGGTCTATTAATCGCAAAAGGTTTCGGAAATGTGGCGGCGCCAATTAGCCGCGACCAGTTCAGTCATCTGGCTGCGGCGATCCACATTGGATTTCAATCTCGCACAATACCCCACTGGGACGATAGTCGATCGCTACTTTGCCTCCTTCTGATGAAGCAAAGCTGGCCGCAAAAAGCCGCGAGCCGAAACCCCGGTGCACCGGGTAAGCAACGTGCGCCCCCCGCTATCTTCCTCAAACTTTAAAAGGAGCCGAGGTGGCTTATCGGGCTCAACTATATTCCACCATCTGATCGAAACTGTTCCTTCATTCGAGCTGAGCGCTCCGTACTTTGTTGCATTTGTCATGAGCTCGTGAAGTACAAGACAGATTGACAGCGAAGGTCCAGGGGCGAGACGCGTGGGAGGGCCTTCCGTGAAATGCGATCGGGCCCCATATAGATCAATGGCGTTAGCAACTATGTCCGCTACGTCGGCGCCTTCCCAATTCTCCCTTGTCATGAGTGCGCCTAAGCTAATGAGCCGGGCGGACAATGCAGATCGCGCTTCCGGCAAAGACAGAGACGATCGCAGCGTTTGTGTTGCGATGGATTGGGCGACAGCAAGTGAATTCTTCACGCGGTGGTTTAGTTCGTTGACTAACAAGTCGCGCTGCGCCTCCGAACGCTTACGTTCTCTCAAACGCTCGGCTATTGCAGTGCCTGCAGAAACAAGGGCATCGCTGATCAACGTAAACTCGGCAAGATTGGAAATCAGGGGTTCAACCTCCTCACTTGCGCCCAGAGCCCGGGCTCTTTCGGCACGACCCCGGGTCGCGGTCGTAATTCCCCACGAAAACAGAAGTGCGAGAAGTCCCGAAGCAGCGAGTGCCGCGGCGCCCACTATGGCAAGCTGCACTAAAGACGTTCTCAAAGGCGCTTGCAGGCTCTCCGTCGGATCGTGTCCCGTGGCGTGGTGCAACTGGCGGCGGGACACCGCGTTCGCCGGCATGGGCCGGGCAGGTCAGTTGGCGATAGCCGGGAAGCTGACGGCGGGATCATCGCTCAACGGGGGCGATGGTTTCCAGTGTCATGTAGCGGGCGCGCTGGACGGCCCATTCGTCGCTCTGCTCGAGCAGGATCGCGCCGACGAGGCGGACGATGGCCTCCTCATTGGGGAAGCTGCCGCCCCGGCCGTCGCTGTTGACGGCGACCGCGACGATCACCAGGAGGGACAATTCCATCACTTATGGAGTGGAACCCGTGGCCATCAAGGTGCGTTTTAAGAAAGCTATCCTTAGGTATGTCTTCAGGGCGAGGCTGGCTTCGCTCGGTGGAGATGTGCCGCTCTAATGAAAAACCCGGGAATAACTTTCCTCGTTACGTTGACGACGAGGTAGTCAATCGAGGCGAAACGACTATGACAACTAACGAGAAAGATCGCACTCTTATCTCCACCGGCATAGGTGACCTCGACAACATTCTCGGGGGAGGCCTTACAAGTAATCGAGCGTACCTTCTGGAAGGAACACCAGGAAGTGGCAAGACGACCATCGCTCTTCAATTTCTACTGGAGGGAGCAAGTAAAGGTGAGAAAGGATTATACATCACCCTTTCGGAAACGGCCGCCGAGCTAAAAGAGGTTGCGCGGAGCCACCGTTGGGATTTAGCGGGCATCGAACTATTCGAGCTAGTGAGTGAGGATGGGTTGGATCCGGAGTCGGAGCAATCGATTCTCGAGCCGTCAGAAGTTGAACTCGGAGAAACCATCAAAGGGGTGATGGAGTGTGTCGACCGTCTCCGCCCCTCTCGCGCTGTCTTTGACAGCCTATCAGAAATGCGGCTCCTTGCTCAAAATTCATTGCGATATCGACGTCAGATCCTCGCCCTAAAGCAATATTTTTCTACCCGGAATTGCACCGTCCTAATGCTTGATGATCGCAGTTCAGACCCGGGCGACATTCAGCTACACAGTATTGCGCATGGCGTCATCACACTAGAGCAAGCGGCGCAAGAATACGGATCAGAGCGCCGACGGCTAAGGGTGGTCAAAATGCGTGGTGTCAAATATCGGGGAGGCTTCCACGATTTTGTGATCGAAACGGGTGGAGTGTCGGTATTTCCGCGTCTGATTGCAGCTGAGCACCATGCTGATTTTACGGAAGAACTATTATCAACGGGAATTGACGCATTCAATCAAATGCTCGGTGGCGGATTGTCGGCGGGAACAAATGCCCTACTCAATGGACCTTCAGGCGTTGGGAAGACATCTACTGCGATTCGATGTGCATTAAGTGCAATCGAACGCGGCGATAAGGCGGCGTATTACCTATTTGACGAGGGTCGAGCGACGATGCTCGCCCGAGCCAAGTCGATGGGAATGGATCTACACCAGCATCTCTTATCTGGCGCTTTGAAGGTGACACAGATTGATCCGGCAGAATTGTCACCAGGCGAATTTTCAAGTTGGGTACGCCATGCCGTAGAAGAGGAAGGCGTAAAATTTTTGGTCATTGACAGCCTTAACGCCTTTCTCCAAGCGATGCCGGGGGAAAAATATCTCGTACTTCAGATGCACGAGATGTTGAGCTATTTAAATCAACAAGGCGTTGTCACCGTTCTCATTCTGGGCCAGCACGGCATAATTGGCGACGTCCGCTCGGACGTCGACTTAAGCTATTTGTCGGACACTATTGTACTATTTCGATATTTCGAGGCACAAGGCGAAATGCTTAAGGCAATTTCGGTCGCTAAGAGCAGGACCACTCCCCACGAGGCATCCATCCGTGAATTCCGATTAGGGCGTGGCGGCATAGTAATCGGTCCTCCGCTAAAAGATTTCGAAGGCGTGCTTTCGGGGCTGCCGACCTATCGAGGCGAAACTCCGCTCTTGGCCCCTGATGCAGCCGCGGGTCTTAAATGATGATAGAAGAGCGGCTGTTGCTACTGGCGTTGCGAGGCCGAGATTCCGACGTCATCACCCAACTGTTGATAAAACAGGGATACGTATGCCATTCCTGTGCTGACGCGACAGAATTGGCGGATCAGCTCGATCGCGGTGCTGGTACTGCAATTCTTACTGAAGAATCGCTTGTAGGTGCAGATCGGCAATGGCTAGATGATTGGCTGAATCAGCAACCAGCATGGTCAGATTTCCCTTTCATTCTACTTGCAACTAAGCGGTCGGGTCGTCGTCCCGCAGAGGCAGTCAAGGTTCTAGAACGCTTGGGAAATGTCGTTGTACTCGAACGACCCATTCACGGAGAAACCCTCGCTAGTGCGGTAAAATCATCCCTACGGGTGAGGCGACGGCAATATGAAGCTCGCTATCGACTAATAGAACTGCAGAAGGCAGAAGACAGGCTCATGCGTTTGAATGCGTCGCTTGAAGCACGCATCGCGGAGCGAACGCGCGAACTGTCGCAGGCCAACAATCAGTTGATGCAGGAAATCTCTGAACGAGAGCGCGCGCAATCCGCCCTCGCGCAATCCCAAAAAATGGAGGCCGTTGGTCAGCTAACGGGAGGTATTGCGCACGATTTCAATAATCTACTGACGGTCATTTCCGGCAATCTGGAACTTATAAAACGCCGATCTGCTGAAGAACGTACAATTCGTCTTGCGGATTTCGCGAGCCAGGCAGCCACTCGCGCAAGCAAACTCACAAGCCAATTGCTTGCATTTTCGCGCACCCAACAGTTATCGTTAGCCCCTGTAAACATTAATGCTCTCGTTGAAGCAATGAACGATTTGCTTGAACGAACAATCGGCCCACAAATTGAAAAACGGTTGTCGCTTGAGCCGCAAGAGCCTTGGGTTAATGCGGATGTAAATCAACTTGAATTGGCGATACTTAATCTGGCACTAAACGCCAGGGACGCTATGCCGGGAGGTGGCACTCTTACGATTGCAACGTCTATTAGGGAGATAGCCCTCGAAGGGCGTCCCAGCGCTACCTATGGCGTTGTAAGCGTAACTGATACCGGGACCGGCATCCCGGACGATTTGCTTCCCAAAGTCTTTGATCCATTTTTCACGACCAAGCCGGTTGGGAGAGGAACAGGGCTGGGACTAAGTCAGGTTTTTGGCATCAGTCAGCAATCAGGAGGCACGACCCAAGTTATGAGCGAAGAAGGACGCGGTACCACCGTGAGCATCTTTCTTCCTGTAAGCGCAGCCCAACTCCAAACTGATGGGCTAAAGGAGATGTTGGTCCCGGCAACAAGCTCGTCTGATGATGAGATCGTTGTCATCGACGACGATGATGGAGTGCGCACGTTTATCGTAGAAAGCCTTCAAAGCCTTGGATATAGCGTACGGGCCGCCTCTAACGGTGCGGCCGGATTGGCTCTAATTAAAAACAAAATTCCTGACTTGCTGCTTGTCGATTTTGCAATGGCCGGCATGACAGGCCTTGACGTCATACGAGAGGTTCGGTGCATTGAGCCGACTCTTCCCACAATATTGGCGACAGGTTATGCAGAAATGGACTCAATTGAACAGGCGGCGAGCTCAATACGGATTCTTCGGAAGCCCTTTCAGATAGATCAACTTGCCGGTACCATTCAAGAGCTGCTCAATTACGAGAGTCGTGTTGCCTAACGCGAGGCGCCTCGCATCCCCTGCGGAGATTCCCGCGGCTTGATTGAGCGCCCGCCCAAAAAACGCGAGATAACCGAACAACGTGACGTCGTGACCCAACTTCACAGTGGAGACTCCGTAACTTCGGCAAAATTGATGCGGCACCGGCGATACGCTATTGGCATTTGCCAGGGCTGTTGGACTAGCAGGCGCTGCGTTGGGCGCAGATGGTAAGCGTAGCTCTGCGGCCCTTTTCAATGGCGCTTGACGCCTATTTTGTTCGCGTGGCGCGTCGTCGCGGTTTCCTTGTGTCGGACAACGCGTTGACCGCGGCTTCGAGCGCCTTCTTATCGACGACGTTGGGATCGAACCGCTCCGGGCCTCAGAGGCGCATATGTTCGTGCTCGGGGTGGGCGGGTCGCTGATGGCGGCGAGGTATTCGGCATAGCCTGGCGCACCGCCGACGTCTTCCGGAGGACAACGACCGGCGGCCTCGAGCAGGAAGGGAAGCCCCTCCGTCGTGGTGTTCTCGAACCATTTTTCGAGCTTGATCACTGGTCCCAGCTGTCGCCGGAGACATAGAGATAATGGATCGTCTTGGCGCCGGTGTGTCGAACGATATCGCAAAACCGCGCTTTGCGGGCATCCCTGGGCTGGTGGCCGTATTCGTTGTGGGGATCAGGAATCCCCCAATGTGCCTCAGCAGCGTATGCCTTCATTGAAGGCCGCCTTGTTTGACGGACGCGATCGCTGCAGATCCTAGGGGTAATCCTAGGAGAAGCGCTATGACGATTTCGCGGGTAGAGGTGATCGCAGCGGTCGAGCGGCGGCGGCGGTGGTCGCGGGATGAGAAGGAACGGCTGGTTGCAGCATCGCTCGAGCCCGGAGCCAGCGTTTCCGAGGTGGCTCGCATGGCGGGCCTTCATGTGAGTCAGCTATTCAGATGGCGCAAAGACTTTTGCAAACAGAGCCGTACGAGTATAGCGCCGTTTATGCCGGTCGAGATTGGGTCGCCTGTGCCGCCGCGGGAGGTGGCCGAAGTGCCATTGACGACGACGTCGCATCGACGGAAGAGCCAGGGCGTCATCGAGATTGAGCTTGGTAACGGGCACCGCATCCGGGTCGATGACGACGTTGATGGAGACGCGCTCCGTCGCGTTCTCGATGCTCTGGTGCGACGATGATCCCGGTTCCGACGGGCGCACGAGTGTGGCTGGCGACAGGCCACACGGATATGCGTAGAGGCTTTCCGTCGTTGGCGCTTCAAGTGCAGGAAGTGCTGCGCAAAGACCCGCTCAGCGGTCACCTGTTCGTCTTTCGCGGTCGGCGCAGCGATCTCGTGAAGATGATCTGGCACGATGGCCAAGGCGCCTGCTTGTTCACCAAAAGACTCGAGAGAGGAAGGTTCATCTGGCCGTCGTTAGCCGGTGAATCGGTGACAATCTCGTCGGCGCAGTTGAGTTATCTGTTGTCCGGGATCGACTGGCGTAACCCTCAAGAGACCCAGCGTCCGACGCGGGTCGGATAGTTGCTTTACGACTTGAATCTGCTGATCGATCTGATTCAATGGCTTCATGATATCGAAGCCGGATGATCTTCCATTGGACCTTGTCAGTGCCCTGGCGGCGCTGCAGGCCGAACGTGAGGCGCGACAGAAAGCCGAGGCGAAGGCCGCCAACTGGCAGGCGCAAGCCGCAAATGCGCAGGCGAAACTGTCGGATACCGAGGCGCTGATCGCGCAGCTTGAGCTGCGAATA
>DATAIA010000134.1:0-13563 GCA_036262895.1 Xanthobacteraceae bacterium | reverse complement strand
CAAGCCCGGTACGTTCCGTCGTGGCCTCCGCAATGCGTGCATCAAGGGCACTGAGTTGTTCCTGCGCGCTCGATTGCCGCTGCTGCCATTGCCGGCGCTCCGCTTCGATGGCCTGGGCGCGGCGCTGACGGATTTCGATTTCACGGGCGAGCGACTGTGCTTCACCGCGGACTTCGGCAAGGGCTGCGCGTTTTGCTGTGACTTCGCCGCGGACTTCGGCAAGCTCGCCCTCAAGCATGGCGACCGGTTGCAACGCGGCCAGCGCATCGATGGCCTCGCGCTTCATGGCTTCGGCTTCATCACGGCTTTCCACCAGCCGGACTTTTGCTTCCGACAGGGCAGAAAGACGCGCCGTCGTGCGGTTTGCTTCGCGCTCGGCGTTGGCATGTTGCTCGCGCGCGGCGTCAGCCCGGCTTTGCGCCTCGCGTCTTTGCGTGCGCGCCTCGGTTTCTGCCGTGATTGCGGCCTTAAGGTCTGCGTCGGCTGCGGTGACCCGGGCGCGCTTGGTTTCCACTTCGGCACGGGCGGTAGCAAGCTCGCGCTCGATATCGGTGAGGCGATTGCGTTGTCCAAGCCGGCGCGCGGCTGCGGTCGGCGCGTGCGCCGCCGCGGCAAATCCATCCCACCGCCATAGATCGCCTTCCCGCGAAACCAATCGCTGCCCGGTTTTCAAGAGGGCGGCAAGTCTCGGCCCGTCCTGGCGCTCGACGAGACCGATTTGCGCCAAGCGCCGCACCATTTCCGGGGGTGCCGTAACATATTTGTTGAGCGGCTCGACGCCTTCAGGAAGTTGGGGGTCGCTGGGATCGACCGAGGCACCCGACCAGCGCATCGGGGCGGCCGGATCGATGGGTGCATCGAGATCGTCACCGAGCGCCGCGCCAAGCGCCGTCTCATAACCCTTTTCGACGGTAACGAGATCAAGTGCAGGCGGCCACATCTTTTGCGTTTCAACGCCCAACAGGCGCGCCAACGTCTTGGCTTCGGTTTCAAGCCGATGGGCGCGGCGCTCCGCTTCGTCAAAGGGATGACGCGCTGCATCGAAGCCCTGGCGGGCGGCGGAATGAGCAGCCTCCGTGCGCAGCGCCGCAGCTTCCGCTTCCGTCACCGCATTTTGCGCGGCATCAACGGCTGCTGCCAGTTCGCTGAGCTTGCTGCTGTTCTGCGCCTGACGATCCAGCGCTTGAAGTTCGTTTTCAACGTCGCGGATCTGACTTTCAATTTTGCTCAGCCGGTCGGTGTGCTCGCGGGCAGCGCGCTCAAGCTGATTGCGCCGCGCGGCAAGATCGGCCAGCGCTTCCGTTAACTCGGTGAATTTCTTTTCGATGCCGACAAGCGCAGTCTCAGCGGCCGTCACACGTTCGGCCGCACCGGCCTGCCGTTCGCTGGTGGTGCTGCCTTCGCGCTGTAATCCAGCCTCTTCTTCGGCAAGGCGGTTTAGCGCTGCATCCGCATCGGCAACGAGCCGGCGTTCGCGCTCGGTGTCGGCGCGGAGTTGCGATATCCGCATATCGAGTTCCGCAAGGCGTTCCTTTGCGCGGGTCTCTTCGCGATCAAGCGTCTCGCGGGCCATCACAAGTCGCTGCAACACCGCGGCAGCTTTGGCTTCCGCTTCCCGCAATTGCGGCAGCGTGGAGGCGACGATTGCCTGATGTTTCGCGGTTTCCGCCTGCGCCCCAGTTGCGTCGGCAACGGCCCGCACGCTGGAAAATTTGGCCTGCTCGGCTTCTGCTGCTTCAACATTGGCGGCTGTCCAGCGCAGGTGGCACAGCATTGCCTCGGTTTTACGCAGTTCTGCCGCAACGGTGCGGTAGCGCACGGCTTGGCGCGACTGACGCTTGAGTGCCTCCATTTGTGAGGCGATCTGCGCGATGACGTCCTCAAGCCGCGCAAGGTTCTGCTCGGCGGCATTGAGGCGCAATTCCGCTTCATGCCGGCGTGCATGAAGGCCGGAGATCCCGGCAGCTTCTTCAAGCACGCGGCGGCGCTGTGCAGGCTTTGCCTGAATGATTTCTCCGATGCGCCCTTGGTGGACGAGTGCCGGCGAACGGGCACCGGTGGAGGCGTCGGCGAAAATGATCTGTACGTCACGCGCCCGCACTTCGCGACCATTGACGCGGTAGGTCGAGCCGGCATCGCGGTCGATCCGCCGCGACACATCGAGTGCATCGTGCTCGTTGAAGAGTGCCGGCGCGGTCCGGTCGCCGTTGTCGAGCGAGAGCATCACCTCCGCATTGTTGCGTGCGGGGCGATTGCCGCTGCCCGAGAAAATCACGTCATTCATGTCGGCGGCGCGCATCGCCTTGTGCGATGCCTCGCCCATGACCCAACGCAGGGCTTCGACCAAGTTGGATTTGCCGCAGCCATTCGGACCGACGACGCCGGTTAAACCGGGTTCGATCAGAAAATCAGTCGGTTCCACAAAGGACTTAAAGCCGGTCAGACGAAGACGAGTCAGTTTCATCGGGCGGTCTCCCGCAGGCGGTCGAACACTCCATTCCCGCCCGGAATATCGGAGGCCTCGATCAGAACACTGCTATTTGCCAGAACTTGCCGCATGGCGTCGGGAGAATGGATATTCAAAGCAGGCCCGGCAACCCGGCCTGCGGGCTTTTCCAGACCTTTTGCTGCGTGTTGAGGCCAAAAAATGGCTGTGACGGCGTCGGCTATACGCCAGGGCCCGGGCTGAGACCCTTGCTAGCTCTTGAAATAGGGGGTGATCTCTTTTTCAAGGGCTTCCAGGGTCAATTCGCCCCGTTGAATTTTTCCATTGATGAAAAATGTCGGGGTTGCGTTCACGCCGAACTTCTCAGCGCCTCGCTGGCGAACCCATTCGATGCCCTCGAGCATCTTCTGATTCGCCAAACACTCCTCGAAGCTCTTCTGCGTGAAGCCGGCCTGCTTGGCGATTGCCAGCAGCGGTTCGAGGGGCTTTTGCACCACCCAGTCGCGCTGCTGTTCGAACAGGGTGCCAATGAGGGGGAAATACTTATTATCGCCCGCGCATCGCGCCAGCATGAAACCGGCTGCCGCAAGCGGGTCGAGCGGGAATTCGCGCATGATGTAACGGACCTTCCCCGTGTCGATATATTTCGATTTCAGCGTGGGATAGACCGTTTTGTGAAAGTTGGCGCAGTGGCTGCAGGTCATTGACGCATATTCGATCAGCGTGACCGGCGCATCGGCTTTGCCTTCGGCTTCCTCGCCGAGCGGTCCCGGGGTCATCAGTTCCTCGGTGGAAGGTGCCTGGGCGAGCGCAGGGGCGATCACCGGCAGGCCCGCGCCCGCAACAAGTCCGGCTCCGACGAGGGCCAATGCTGTTCCTTCGCAAAATGCGCGTCGTGTAATGCTCAAGGGAATTCCTCGCGTCTTGGGCTTGTGGGCGCCAACCTGATCGGTCGCTCCCCCGAAACCAACGGTGGGACAAGATGACGTTGGGGGCACAATACCCTGAAAACGCGGGAGAAACAGTGGGATCGACGCTCCCTTTTTCGAGAAAGCGGCATTATGCAGCAGCAAACCATCACGATCGCTTGATGGACCCGCCAAGCCGTGCGAGCGCCTGCCGCAGAGCGCCATCTTCGATATCGAGTGTGGCATGAAGCCTGGCCGTAATCTCCGGATCCGGTCCGGTCGCCGCCTTTTTCGGCGGACGCCGGGTGAGAGGGGCCTGACGCAGGGCGATCTTGCCGATCGCGCGCCATCCGAAGAACTGGTTGACCCGGTCAAGGATCACGGACGAAAGATGCTGGATTTCGATTGCGGCTGGGCCTTCAACCCGCAGCACCAATGTTCCGGGGTCTTGGACGTGCGGATCATCGCTGCGCGGCCACTGAATTTTGATAGGCTCCGAATGCTTGGCAATCTCGGCGCCGACAATGTCCGGCCAGTGCGTGACAAGCTTGGTGGAGGCAAAGCCCTGCTTGGCGAAGGTATCAGCGAGATATTGTCCGACCAGCTGCGAGAGCGGGCGGGCTTGAGACGACTTGGACTGAGGGGCTCTGGCCATGATCGCAGTTAGGTAAATGATGAGATGACGCTAGCAGGTCGAGACATCGGACGGAAGAAAACATCGGGAGCCGCAAAGCGAAGTCGCGCCCGATTACCGAAGCCGGTCGTGGAATCCGCGCGCCAACCCGATGGGGCGGATCTGCTTGTGTGGTACGACCGTCATCGACGCGTGCTGCCGTGGCGGGCGAAACCCGGCGAGACCGCCGATCCTTACCGGGTCTGGCTTTCCGAAATCATGCTGCAACAGACGACCGTCCGCGCGGTTGTTCCTTATTATGCCCGTTTTCTCTCGCGCTGGGCTACCGTGCGCGCGCTTGCCGAGGCGCCGCTCGATGACATTCTCAAAATGTGGGCGGGGCTTGGCTATTATGCGCGTGCGCGCAATCTGCATACCTGCGCGCGGGCAGTCGTCGAGCAGCACGACGGTTTTTTTCCCGATCACATTGATGCTCTCCAGAAGCTTCCGGGCATTGGCCGCTACACAGCAAGCGCCATTGCTGCCATCGCGTTTGGGCGTGAGGTGATGCCGGTCGACGGCAATATTGAACGCGTCGTGACGCGGTTGTTTGCTATTGAACAACCGCTGCCGCAGTCGAAAGCCGATATCCAGCATCACGCCACCATGTTGTTAAGTGCGGATCGGCCGGGCGACTTCGCACAAGCGATGATGGATCTCGGCGCCACGATCTGCACGCCGAAAAACCCGGCCTGCGGCATCTGTCCTTTCATGACATCTTGCGCGGCGCGCATCCGGGGCGATGCCGAAACGTTTCCGCGAAAGCCTGAGAAAACGGAAGGCCGCTTGCGCCGCGGCGCGGCATTTTGGGCCGCGCGTGCGGATGGTGCCGTTCTTGTTCGCACGCGCCCGCCAAAAGGATTGCTCGGCGGCATGACGGAAATTCCGACGACCGTCTGGGCGCATGACTTCGACGAGGACCAGGCTTTAATGCACGCGCCCGAATTCTCCTCCCGCGTGAAAATCGCGTGGCGCCGGGTGCCCGGTGTTGTGACCCACGTCTTTACCCACTTTCCTCTGGAACTCGTTGTGTTTGCTGCAAAGCTCAAGGCAAATGGTGCGCCTCCGCGCGGCATGCGCTGGGTGCCGCGTGACGAGCTTGACGGAGAAGCATTGCCGAATGTGATGCGTAAGGTCGTTGCGCTAGCTTCCGGAGAAGGCAAGACGCGGCCGGGCGCGAAAAAGAGAGGACGACAGGGGCGGTGATTTGCTTGCTGGTTTGTGTGCTAGAGCACGATGAGATTAGATCAAGTCGTTTAGATCCATCATCCTGGGGTGGCCGTGCATAGCACGGCCCCTCGAAGGATGCGGGCCGTTCATCCACCAATCTCGGGTTTACCCGAGATTGGATATCAGGTGCGCAAGTCGGCTACAGCCGACTTGCGGTGGCTCGCTTCGCTCGCACCTCAGGATGACGGAAAACGAGTTACCAAATAACAGTCGTCAAAATGGTGGAGGATCATTTGAGCGATATCAAACAAATGGATGGATTGTCGCCGTCAGGCGGGTGGCAGCCAAGCCTGCGCTACCCTGATCCCGCCGTGGAGATCTTGGATCCGCGCTTTGCCAAATATCGATTGAATCTCGCAAGCGTCGAACGGTTGTCCACGGGAATGCGATGGGGTGAAGGTCCCGTATGGTTTGGCGATGGCCGGTATCTATTGTGGAGCGATATTCCAAACAATCGCATTCTGAAATGGGAAGAAGAAACCGGCGCGGTGAGTATTTTCCGCAAACCTTCAAACAATGCGAACGGCAACACCCGCGACCGGCAGGGCCGGCTCGTCACGTGCGAGCACGCCGGGCGACGCATCACGCGGACAGAATATGATGGCACCATCACGGTGTTGATGGACAAATTTGAAGGCAAGTCGCTCAACTCGCCGAATGACGTGATCGTCAAATCCGACGACAGCATCTGGTTCAGCGATCCGGAGTTTGGAATTCTCGGCAATTACGAAGGCAATATCGCGCCGCGCGAATTGCCGACCAATGTCTATCGGTTTGATCCGAAAACCGGCCGCGCAACCGTGGTGGCCGGCGACATCAACCGGCCGAACGGGCTTTGCTTCTCGCCCGATGAAACCAAAATGTACATCGTGGAGTCAGGCACGACGCCGCGCCTCATCCGCGTTTACGACGTGACCGAGAACGGCACCAAACTCGCCAACGGTCGCATTTTCATCGATCCCGGCTCCGGCACGCCCGATGGTTTCCGCTGTGATATCGACGGCAATCTGTGGTGCGGCTGGGGTATGGAAGAAGGTCTCGATGGGGTGAGGATCTTTGCGCCGGACGCAACGCCCATCGGCCATATCCATCTGCCGGAGCGCTGCGCCAATCTTTGTTTTGGGGGCGTCAAGCGCAATCGGCTCTTCATGGCTGCGAGCCATTCGCTTTATTCGCTCTACGTCAACACGCAGGGCGTGCCGGGCGGTTGAGATTCGAGCTCTTGCGCCGTAATCAAATCATCGAGTTTACAAAAGGAGCACAACGTGAAGATCGAACGTAAGGAAGTCGGACCGCGCATGAGCAAAATCGTCGTGCACGGGGATACGGTTTATCTCGCTGGATTGGTGGCGGATAAAACCAAAGGAAAAAGTGTCGGCGAACAAACAAAAGAAATTCTCAGTATGATCGATGGTTTGCTCGCACAGGCCGGAACCGACAAGTCCAAACTTCTTCAGGCCACCATCTGGCTTCAGGACATTCGCACGGTCGATGAAATGAATGTGGTCTGGGATGCCTGGGTGACGCCGGGCGAGCCGCCGGTGCGCGCCTGCATCGAAGCGCGGCTGCAGTCGCCGGCGCTGATGGTGGAAATTCGCGTAATTGCTGCGAAGTGACGCGCAAGCGTCAATTTCAGCTAAGCTGTGGGGCCAAATGAAGATTGAGCAGGCTTCGGGCCGACATCTCCTTCGAGGCTCGACGGACTTCCTCAGTCTCGCACCTCAGGATGACGTCGGGGAAGTAACAGAGCCGCGCAAAGAACGCCGTCATCCTGCGGTGCGACGGCGCTAGCCCGAGCCTCGCAGGATGACGGTTCTATACGGTGATATATTGTACTCACTCCGCCGCGACGGACATTTCCGCGCGGATTTGCGCACGCAACGCGTCGATCGGCTCAAGCCCCTTGCGCGTTTCGAAATGCCAGAACGTCCAGCCGTTGCAGGCCTCAAGACCCTGCGCGAGGGCGCCGATGCGGTGGATTGAACCCACAACATTGCCGAAGGCGAGCGCGCCGTCGGCGCGCACCATGGCGGAATGCTTGCGCCGCGAATCAAAAAGCATTTGCCCCGCCTTGACGAGCCCACGCTCCAGGAGTGCTGCAAAGGGCACGCGGGGTGCTTCGCGTGCGGTCATGAACGACGCAAGCGAAGCATCGGGCAGGGGTTCGACTGCATCAATGCGCGCCTGCGCACCCGCGACATAGGTCGAATCACGCTCGATGCCGATGAAGTGCCGGCCGAGTCGCTTGGCGACAGCGCCCGTCGTGCCGGTCCCAAAGAACGGATCGAGCACCACATCGCCCGGCCGCGAAGCCGAAAGCATGACGCGGGCGAGCAATGCTTCCGGCTTTTGCGTCGGATGAAGCTTCTTGCCGTCGGCGGCTTTCAGCCGTTCCTCGCCGGTACAGAGCGGAAATGTCCAATCGGACCGCATCTGGACGTCGTCGTTGCCGGCTTTGAGTGCTTCGTAATTGAAGGTGTAGTTGCGTGTGTTGGGTTCGCGCGCGGCCCAGATCATTGTTTCGTGAGCATTGGTGAAGCGCCGGCCGCGGAAATTCGGCATCGGATTGGTTTTGCGCCAGACCACATCGTTCAGGATCCAAAAGTCTAGATCCTGGAGGATTGAGCCAACCCGGAAAATGTTGTGATAGGAACCGATCACCCACAGCGTGGCTGACGGTTTCATCACGCGCCGGCATGCGAGCAGCCATGCGCGGGTAAAAGCGTCGTAAGCCTCAAAGCTTGCGAACTTGTCCCAATCGTCATCGACCGCATTGACCCGTGAATCATCGGGCCGCTTGAGATCGCCTTGCAGTTGGAGATTGTAAGGCGGATCGGCAAAGACGAGATCGGCCGATGCTGCGGGCAGCGCTGCCATGGCGGCAACGCAATCGCCGACAATGATTCGGTCGAGTTCGGGAGTTTTGGAATTTAAGTGGGGCGTCCCTCGGGACGCCCCACGACGCGACGCACGCATGACTCAGTACTCTGATCACTGGGACGCGGTCGGAGACGCGAGACCTACAGCCGACGAAATGCATCATGGCGATCTAAGGTAAAGAACGACTTAAACCGGAAATAATCCTGAAAGTTCCTCGCAACCGGTAAGAAACGATATGGAAACGACTTTGTGGCGATACGGTCGAATCACATGGGCCAGCCGCGCTGATGTCCGCGACATTGCCTCCTCCGTTTTTTATCAGCGCATGCCTATATAATGTGAGGTGTCGCGTTCAGGCTTGATGCCTGCGCATGTAAGGAGAGTCTGATGCGCTTGGATGATTTGCCGGGCAGCGACAATGTCGAGGATCGCCGCGGTGAGGGCGGTGGTGGTTGGGGCGGCGGTTACGGCATGCCGGTTGGTGGCGGGCTTGGAATCGGCACCATCATTGTGCTCGGTCTTGTAGGCTGGGCGCTTGGTATCGATCCGCGGCTGCTCATCGGCGGCGCTGATGTGCTCACACGCGGCGGCGGCTCGTCCTATCAGCAGCCCTATGAACAACCTTCGCAGGGGCCGATTCGCACCACGCGCCCAAAAACCGGAATGCCTTCCGATCAAACGGGGCAGTTGGTATCGAAGGTGCTTGGAAGCACCGAGGCCGTCTGGACGAATATTTTCGGCAAATCCGGCCGGACTTATCCCAAGCCGATCCTGGTCATCTTTTCCGGAGCAACGCGTTCGGCCTGCGGCACCGCGCAATCGGCCATGGGGCCGTTTTATTGTCCGAACGACAAAAAGATTTATCTCGACACATCCTTCTTCCGCGATCTGGAGCGCCGCTTCCGCGGCTGTGAGGGAAACGCGTGCCAGTTCTCGCATGCCTATGTGATTGCGCATGAAGTCGGACATCATGTGCAGGACGTGCTCGGCATTCTGCCCAAAGCGCAGCAGATGCAGCGTGGCCTCGGGCGAGGGGAGGCCAATCACGTTCAGGTCCAAGTCGAGCTTCAGGCCGACTGCCTTGCGGGCGTTTGGGCCAATCATTCGCAGGAGCGCTGGAAATTCCTCGAGCCTGGCGACGTTCAGGCAGCGCTTAAAACCGCATCGGCCATCGGCGATGACCGCCTGCAACGGCAGAGCCAGGGCTATGTCGTGCCCGATGCGTTTACGCATGGATCGTCGGAGCAGCGCATGCGATGGTTTAATACCGGCTTGAAATCGGGCACGATATCGGCGTGCAATACCTTCAACGCAGCGCAACTCTGAAGTAAACCTCGCTCATGCCTGGAATTGATCCGTCAAAGACATTCGTGCCGCTTAAAATCGCGGTGCTGACCGTCTCCGATACCCGCAACCTTGCTGACGACAAGTCTGGAGCGACGCTGGCCGAGCGCATTGCGGGCGCGGGCCATGCGGTGGCCGATCGGAAGATTGTGCCCGACGATGTCGAAGCGATCCGCGCTCAGGTGAAAAGCTGGGCTGCTGATCCGGCAATCGATGTGGTGATCACGACCGGCGGCACCGGTTTTACCGGCCGCGATGTCACACCGGAAGCCGTCGAGCCGCTGTTTGAGAAACGGATGGAAGGCTTCTCCACCGTCTTCCACATGATCAGCTTTCAGAAAATCGGCACCTCGACCGTGCAAACGCGTGCAACAGCCGGTGTCGCCCAGGGGACTTATATTTTCTGTCTGCCGGGTTCCCCCGGCGCATGCCGCGATGCGTGGGACGACATTTTAAAATACCAGCTCGATTACCGGTTCGGTCCCTGCAATTTCGTCGAGATCATGCCGCGGCTCGATGAGCACATGCGGCGCGGGAAGGCGAAGGTTTAATTTCAACCCTCCCGGCACCTGCGAATGCATGGCCGCTAATTGACAGCTTCCATCTTGCTGGCTGGCAATGAATGTTGCGTGAGCGGTTTTCCATCGTCACGCAACACGATGTAGATGGCTGGGATGACCAGCACGGTCAGCAATGTCGAAGACCCGAGGCCAAACAGCAGAGATACCGCCAGCCCCTGGAAAATCGGATCCAGCAAGATCGTGGCTGCGCCGATCATGGCTGCCAGCGCGGTCAGGAGAATGGGTTTGAAGCGAACCGCACCGGCCTCCAGCAAGATATCGCGCAGGCTTCCGCCGTTGCGCGCGGTATTGCGGATGAAATCGACCAGCAGAATGGAGTTGCGCACGATGATGCCGGCGCCCGCGATGAAGCCGATCATCGAGGGGGCCGTAAACAGGGCATTGAAAAACCAATGCCCGAGCATGATCCCGATCAATGTCAGCGGAATCGGCGTGAGGACGACGAGCGGCAACTTGAAGCTTTTGAATTGCGCCACGACCAAAATGTAGATGCCGATGATCGCGACCGCGAATGCGGCACCCAGATCGCGGAAGGTGACGTAGGTGATTTCCCACTCACCGTCCCACAGCAATCCCGGCTTGGATTCATCGGCCGGCTGTCCGTAGATACTGATGGTTGGCTTTGGCAGGCCGTGCCAATCGTGGGTGTCGATGAGTTTCGCAACCTCCAGCATCCCGTAGATCGGGGCTTCGTAAGCACCCGCCAGTTCCGAGAGCACCATGTCGGCAAACCGGCCGTCGCGCCGGAAGATCACAGGTGAACCGGCCTCGGTTGTTGCACGCACCACTTCACCAAGTTCGACAACCGTCTTGGTGCCCGGCAATTTATTGGCGGGAACCGGTGTCGAGGCGAGCGCCTGGGTCCAGGCGAGATCGCTCTTGGGCAACCGCACTGTAATCGCAATTGGGTTGCGATCCTCGCCATGGTGCGAGTAACCGACGGTCAGGCCACCGAACAGCATCTCGATGGTGTCGTAGACATCTTTCTGTTCGACACCGAAGAATTCGAGCCGGTCTTGATCGATGGACAGCCTCAGTCGTGGTTGCGGCGCGCCAACGGAGTCGTCAACGTCGACAAGGAACGGCACCAAAGCGAAAATCTTTCTGATTTCGCTTAAGACCGCCCGTCGCGTAGCTGAATCCGGGCCGTAAATCTCGCCTACAAGCGTCGAGAACACCGGCGGCCCGGGCGGCGTTTCGACCACCTTGATCGAGGTGCCTTCCGGCAACTTGAGTGCCTTCAGACGCTCACGCAGCTCAAGCGCGATCAGATGGCTTGCGCGCGCTCTGTCGTTACGGGGGATCAGATTGACCTGCAATTCACCGAGTTCCGGCGACTCCCGCAGATAATAATGGCGCACGAGTCCATTGAAATTGAACGGGGCGGGAGTCCCGGCATAGGCCTGAACCGATATCACTTCGGGCAATTGGCGCGCGATGCCGCTGGCTGCCATCAGGACGCGCTCGGTATCTTCAAGAGTCGCACCTTCCGGCAAATCGAGGACGACAGCGATCTCGGATTTGTTGTCGAACGGCAACAGCTTGACCGTGACGCTCTTGGTATAGAACAGCACCATCACCAACAACGTCGCCGTGCCGACCGCAATCAGGAAGGTCAGCGCCGTGCGGCGCGTTTGGATGATCGGCGTGGCAACTCGCCGATAGAGATTGCCGAGGAGTCCCTCGCTATGGGGATCGTGTTTACGCGCGTCATCGATGCTTTCGATGATGAACGCAGCAACCGGACGATAGACGCGGCCGAGGATTCCTTTGTCCAGAGACGCATATTTATGCGCGACTTCGATGTTTCGGACGATCGGCGGGGCCACCTGCTGATAGGTGCGGCCGAGGATTTCCTTGGCCCTAGCCTCATACTTTGGCGCGCCGACAAGCTGATAGATGCGGCCAAGGATGCCCTTGCTCAGTACCTCACGCCTGTTCGTGTTCGTGCCTTCGCTGAGCCGGTGCAGCTTCACCATCAGCCAGGGTGCGATTGTCAGGGCGACAAAGAATGAGAACACCATCGCAGCCGAAGCGTTAGCCGGAATCGGCGCCATGTAGGGGCCCATCAAGCCGGACACGAACAGATTGGGCAGCAACGCCGTGATCACGGTCAGGGTCGCGAGAATCGTGGGATTGCCGACCTCCGCCACGGCTTCAATCGCAGCCTGCACCCGTGGTCTGCCGTCCTTCATCGCCCAATGTCGTGCAATGTTTTCGACGACGACGATCGCATCATCGACAAGGATGCCGATGGTGAAGATCAGTGCGAACAGGCTCACCCGGTTGATGGTGTAGCCCATGAGCTTGGCTGCAAAGAGCG
Organism: Xanthobacteraceae bacterium; assembly: GCA_036262895.1. GTDB lineage: Bacteria > Pseudomonadota > Alphaproteobacteria > Rhizobiales > Xanthobacteraceae > AP-16. Next base: position 1,178 of record DATAIA010000134.1, on the reverse strand, counting down.
TCAGAAGAATCGTGGTGGGTATCACCACGAGAGTCACGATCGCTTCGCGCCAGCCGATCGCCACGCCAATCAGTGCGACGATCGAGACGGTGGCGATGCCGAGATGGTACAGAAGTTCATTGGCCTTCTCGGTTGCCGTTGCGCCGTAGTCACGAGTGATTGTCGCAACGACATCAGCAGGAATAAGCCGGCCCTGGAGCAGATTGATGCGCTCGCGCAAAGCTTCGGCGACAGCGACCGCGTTGGCGCCGGGGCGTTTTGCAACCGCGATGCTGACAGCGGGGAGGGTGTTCCATTCGTTTTTCTCGCCGGGAGTTATATTCCACACCCGATGTTCAAGCGGACTGGGCCCAATCTCGACCTTTGCCACGTCTCGAACATAAACTGGCCGGTTGTCGTGCGCCGTCACCAGCAACAAACCGATATCGTGGGGGCCGTTGAGTGTCTGACCCGCGGCGACAGTGCGGGTCACGCCGGCATCACGAACGCTGCCGACTTGAAATGAACGGTTGGCATCGCGAACCTTGGCAAGAAGCTGCTGCAGGGTGATGCCGTAAAGCGAGAGCTTCTCCAGGTCGGGTTCAACGCGAATTTGTTGCGCATCACCGCCGGCGATGAAGGTGATCCCAACGTCGTCGACCTTGATCAGTTCGGAGCGCAGCTTCTCGGAGAGCTCATGAAGATCCTTGTCGGAGAAGCGCGAAGCAGCCTCGGGCTTGGGCGAGAGCGTTACCACCACCACAGGAATATCGTAAATTCCCCGTGCGACGATCAGCGGTTCTGGAATGCCGACCGGAATCCGATCGATGTTGGCGCGGATTTTTTCATGGATGCGCAAGGCGGCATCGTCCGCCTTGGTGCCGACGAAGAAACGCGCCGTCACCAGTACGCGATCATCCTGGGTTTGGCTGTAGACGTGTTCGACGCCGTTGATGCCCTTGACGATTGCCTCCAACGGCTTCGTCACCAGTTCTACCGCGTCAGGTGCCCGCAGGCCGTCAGCCCGCACAGTGATGTCGATCAACGGCACGCTGATTTGCGGCTCTTCCTCGCGGGAAATCGTGAGGAGGGCAACAATACCGGCCGCGAGGGCCACCAGAAGAAATAGCGGCGTGAGTGGCGACAAAATCATCGCCTTGGTCATGCGACCAGACAGGCCAAGCTTCATGTCAGGATTG
>DATAIA010000133.1:0-1650 GCA_036262895.1 Xanthobacteraceae bacterium | reverse complement strand
GCCAGTTCGCCGCCACCACGATCTCGTTCAACCTGCCCGAGGGCAAGACCTTGAGCGACGCCACGCGCGTCATCAACGAGACCATGAACGAGATTGGCATGCCGAGCTCCATCCATGGCAGCTTCCAGGGCACCGCCGGCGTGTTTGCGCAGTCACAGAACAGCCAGTTGATCTTGATCATTACCGCCATTCTGGCCGTCTACATCGTGTTGGGTATTTTGTACGAGAGCTACATTCACCCCATCACCATCCTATCGACCCTGCCCTCGGCTGGTGTGGGTGCGGTGCTGGCGCTGTTCCTCTTCGGCACGGAGTTCAGCATCATCGCCTTGATCGGCGTGATATTGCTGATCGGCATCGTCAAGAAGAACGCTATCATGATGATCGACGTGGCGCTCGATCTGGAGCGGCATCAGGGCCTGGATTCGCGCGAGGCGATCATGGAGGCTTGCCTGCGCCGTTTTCGGCCGATCCTGATGACCACGATGACGGCGCTGCTGGGTGCGGTGCCGCTGGCGATCGGATTTGGCGAGGGCTCCGAGCTGCGCCGGCCGCTGGGCATCGCCATCATCGGGGGACTGATCGTCAGCCAGGTGCTGACCTTGTACACCACACCGGTGATTTATCTCTATCTCGACCGCTTCCGCGTCGCCAGCATGCGACGCAAGGCGCTGCGGCGTCGCGGCATCGGCATCGCCGAGCGTCCGGCCTAGGCTCTTTTGCCGGCTGCGCAATCAATCGCTTTCTCCGAACAATCCGTCCCACTATGCTGCATGAACAAGCGTTTAGCGGGTGCAGGAGTTATGGCCGTGTCACAGCAGTTCAGATTTACCACCCAGGACGAATTCCCGCACCGGCCCGACGCGTCGGTCAATTTCAACGAGAGCGTCTATATGAACGCCTTCGATGCCTCGCACCGCATGGGCGGCTGGATGCGGTTGGGCAATCGGGTCAACGAAGGTTACGCCGAATTGTCGGTGTGCTTGTACCTGCCCGATGGCCGCATCGCCTGCCAATTCCAGCGCCCCAAGATCACGGTCAACGACAAATTGGAAGGCGGCGGTCTGCTCTATGAGGTATCCGATCCGACCAAGCGAGTCAGCATGCGCTACCATGGCGAAGTGCTGCTGCTGGACGATGCCAATTTGCTGCGCGAACCCGAAAAAATGTTCGCCCACGCTACGCGCGCACCCGCCATTGTGCAATGGAATGCCAGCGCCGCCTCCCCGATCCATGGGGGGGAGCCGCTTTCGGGCGATACTCCCACCATGTATGGCCGCGACTTTTCGTTAGGCCATTTCAATCAGCACATTGCCGTTGAAGGCTTCATCCAAATTGGCGAACAACACTGGCCGCTCCATGCACATGGCTGGCGCGACCACTCCTGGGGCCCGCGCTACTGGCAGAGCATCTATTGGTATCGTCTGTTTCTGGCCAATTTCGGCGATGGCCGAGGTTTCATGCTACTGAAGATCGCCACGCCCGATGGCCGCTCGCGCAAGGTGGGCGTGCTAATGGTCGATGGCAAATATGAAGATATCACCGATCTGGACGTGATCACCGATTGGACACCACGACAGGATCCTCAGCGCGTGCGGCTCAACGTGCGCACCGCCACCCGCGCCGAAGTGATCGAAGGTGAAGTGGTTT
>DATAIA010000132.1:0-3407 GCA_036262895.1 Xanthobacteraceae bacterium | reverse complement strand
CATGCTGATCGATCTGACGGATGTCCGCTCGCGGAGGCGAGGAGGACATGAGGTCGGACTCGCGCCGGAACAGTTCAATTCTGTCTGGCAGCACCAGTCTTTCCCCTGAATGATTAGCAGCCTTTTGACCCCTGATATGGTGCCGCTTCTGCTAATGGACCAAAGCGGACAATCTAGCTTGTTCGCTCTCGACATACCGTGATTTTACGGCCCAAAATTTGGGGGAAGGCACATGCTGACATTGTATCTTTCTCCCGGCGCTTGCTAGATGGCAGCGCATATGGTGCTTGAGGAGAGCGGCGAGAAATATCGATCGGAGCAAGTCCATTTTGCTGACGCAGAGCAACGCTCTGAGGCTTACCTGAGGATCAATCCGCTAGGACCGAGTACCGGCGTTGGTCCCGGAAGACGGGAAGCCGTTGGCCGAGAACACCGTGTATAGAAGGAATACCCAATGCCCATTTGGCTCACCCAACTTTTGGCAGTTTTCGCCTTGGTCGGAATTATTGGCTTCCCGTTCTGGAAGGCCCGAGGAGTAAAGCCGCGCAAAGGCAATACGGATGATTTTCAGACGATTGGCCTGGACGGTCCGTCCAACCACTAGATTTGACTAGAACGCTGGACCTTATTCGATAGACGCATGTCTGATTTCGGGCACTTCACGGACATGCCGTCGGTATGACGGACGTCCGCTCACGGGCGGTAAGCCTGGCCTTGGCTCCCGTCCAGCATGGCAGCCTTATTCGAACAAAGCGCCGCCTTTGGCCGCCGCCTCCCGGCGGCTTTTTGTTTGCAGTGGCCGACTGGCACGGTTGTTGCGACTCGTAAGCGCAGACCCGTGGCATGTGCCAACGAGAGACACTGGAGCACAAGAATGGAACACCAGTGCGATTTTAAGATCGAAAGTAGTTTCGACTCAAGAGAAGTAGCGCAGATCAGCGGCTTGATCAGCGATCTCGATCGCATCCTCCGGATCATCGACCTGGACATTACGGCACAGGAGGAGGACGCGCGGGCGTTTGACGCTTCCAAGCCGGCCTATCCAATTACCGCCAGAATGTTGAGAGCGCGCCGCGATAATCTCGCAAATACGATCGGCTCGCTGCACGAGCGACTTGCCAGCCTGCTTCAGCAAGCCGGATCCTCACATTCAAACCATGCAACGCGCTTTCGGGCGGAAAGCCGATGATCCGAAGGCGCAGCTTAATGCTTTCAATCTTTGCGGCGGGGTGCTGGATCGTTCTGCTCGCATTCGTTTTGAATTCTGTTTTTGCCGCGAACAAACTCCACAAACAAATCCGGGGCAAGGATCGGCAAAGCAGTGAGAATGGCTGATGCGCTGCGTCGCCCGTCGCGCCTGTCAGAAGGAAGCGGCTTCTCTTCTTCTGAATAGCACGTAGCCTGGACATATCGATCACGTGAACCAACTCACGACAAGGCATGCCGTAGCAGCGAATGTTACGACGGTCGTGATCCAGCCGAGCGTATTGGTGAACCGGCTGTTCGCCCGTCCGCCAATGACACTCGTGTCATTGGTCAACAGCATCATGATGAGAAGCAAGGGCGGAACCGAAAAGCCCTGAACGATGCCTGACCAGACGAGCGCCTTCATAGGATTGAAGCCGAGAAAATTTAGCAGGACCGCCACTACAGTGACCGCGGCGATACTCAGATAGAACAGAGGCGCTTCGCTCGGTTTGGCATTCAGACTGCTCGGCCTTCCAAGTCCCTGAGCAAGGTCATACGCAGCCCCGGTCGTCATCACCGGCACAGCCAGGAAACCGACACCCACCACACCAATCGCAAAAAGGATCTTGGCCCCTTCGCCGGCCAACGGTTCAAGCGCGGCAGCGGCTTGAGCCGCCGTTTCGATTTCAATGTTGCCTGAGGCATGGAGCGTTGCTCCCGCGGAGAGAATGATGAAATAGAGAATCACGTTGGAGAAGGCCATTCCGATCAGGACATCCCGACGAGTTCGGTCGAGTTCTCTCTCGCTCGCGTCCCGACGCTGGGCGACCGTCCGTTTGCCTTCTTGTATTTGGTCCTCTACCTCCTGGTTGGATTGCCAGGTGTAGATGTACGCCGAAAGCGACGTGCCGATGCACGCAACGATCATCGAAAGAAAATCGCGATTGAATTCGATGTGAGGCACCAATGTGCTGCGGACAACGTCTCCCAGATGGGGTTTCGCCATGAAAGCTGCAGCCACATAGGCGAACAGCGCCAATGTCAGCCACTTGAAGATATTTCGCAGCAGCGCATAAGACCCCCACATCTGAAACGCGAGGACGCTAATTGATACCGCAATCACGATAATTGAGATCGGAATCGGCAGCAGCAAGTTCAATGAGGCTGCTATGCCGCCAAGATTTGCGGCTGCCTCGATCACATTCCCGATCATTGCGACGATCATCACCGGGTAGAGAAGCCATCGGGGGTAGCGGTCGCGAATGATCGCGAACAGCCCCTTGCCATACACGCGCCCGAGCTTGGCCGAAAGGTACACAACCACGTACATCATCGGCAGCAGGACGGGAGCTATCCAGAGAAACGACAGACCGAACTTCGCGCCCGCGCTCGCATACGTGCCAATGGCGGAAGGATCATCGTCTGCAGCGCCGGTAATGACGCCCGTGCCGACGGCCCTGAGTAGCCCGCCTTCGTTGGCTCTCGGCTGGTCTTCAGTATTTGGAGCCGGCATTCCTCTCTCGGTCCAATCTCATCGGGCTGAGCAGGCACCACTGCAGCTCCTCACCAAGTCTGCGAATGCAGGAGATGGTCGAACGTTCCGAGAACCAAGACACTGCGAACGCAGCGCATGTTCTCAGCCAGCCTTGCGTAGTCCCGCCGCCCAGGCGACGCTCGCACGGTTCATTTGCGTTGGCACTTTGGTCCGCCTACAAGGGAACCAGCGAAAGCGTTGCTACAATGTTCACCCGCGCACACAGTACCTGTGCAAATGTTGCCTTGCTGACGGTGCGTCATTGGCCATCCTGATCTTGCAATCAAAGAGGGAGCCGCGAATGAGCTATTTTTCCAGAAATGACGATGCCGTACAGAGGGGCGGCAAGGTCGCGGCGGACATAGCGTGCGCGCTGCTGCTATGCGCATTTTCCCTGGTGTTCTTTGGGTTGTTGGGCGGCGTGATCGCGTTCGTCCTGCTTGAGTCCGCATTGATCGGGGTCGATTACCTCATGCCTAATCCCGATGATTCCGGCGGGGCGGCGATCCGGTAAAACAAATCCAGCAAAAAAATGCCATCAGGACCCATCAGAATTGCGCCCAGTCCGTCGCATCTCCCTGCCACGCCATGTTCAGCTTCCTACAGGACCCTTGATAAACGCGAAAAAGCAAGGAGCGATTGAGGTCTTGCTTGAATTGCCAAGCTGTCCGTGAGTTACTGACTG
>DATAIA010000131.1:0-2067 GCA_036262895.1 Xanthobacteraceae bacterium | reverse complement strand
CAACGCATGAGCGCAAGCGAAGCGAAGGAAACACAGGCATGGATCGATGATTGCGAAGCGTTCATTGAGACGTTTCATGCGCCCGAAAAACTGACGATAGCCTGTCCAGGGCCCTCCGCGGTGCAGCGTTGCACTGATCGGCTTCTCATCGGCTCGGCGGAATTGGCGCGCAAACGAAAGCTACCCATCCACATTCATCTAGCGGAAACCAAACCGCAGGCTGTTATGGGACAGCGGATTTACGGCACTTCCTTGCTGAGACATTTGGATGAAATCGGAGTTCTCGATGAAAAGATGTCATTGGCCCACGCCATCTGGGTCGAGCCGGAGGATGTAAGTCTTTTTGCCAAACGAGGCGCGACACCGGTGCACAATCCGGCGAGCAATCTACGGATCGGGAGCGGGCTTGCGCCGCTCAAAGAATACCTCAGCGCCGGCGTGAGTGTCGCTCTAGGGACTGACGGCGCCGCATCCAATGACGGACAGAATATGTTCGACGCGGTCCGGCTCGCGACGCTAATCCACAATCAGGCAGGGAGCGATTTCAACGATTGGCTTGCGCCGCGACAAGCGATCGCCATGGCGACACGCAATGGCGCGCGAGCATTCGGCATCGATGCCGGCGCAATCGCGCCCGGTAAGCTTGCCGATATCGTTCTTTTGCAACGCGACACCGCCGCATTTACTCCGCTCAACGACGTTCTTGGCCAAATCGTTTTTTGTGAGAATGGTGCCTCGGTACATTCGGTTCTCGTCGATGGCGAGTTCGTGGTCGAAGCCGGTCGCCTGACCAAAGTCGATGAAGCAGAAGTGCTGCGCCTAGCGACGCAAGCACGGCTGAGATTAGACGCCTCCATCAAAAGAGAATTCGCCGCCGCGAAAACGATGGAACCCAGCCTTACCGAAATGTATTTTCGAGTGTTCGGGCAGAAAACTTAATGAGAGTAAGACCGCGATAGAATTCTTCTACCCAGGTCAGCGTAACTGCTTATCAGTCGTCACTCTGCCGGATCTGGCAATAGAATCTTCTCGATAAAGCTCCGGCGTGTCATAGCCGCGAATCACAGGTTCGTTGAGCATCGAATATGATTCTGTGGGGCTTTCGCCGTCGGCGTTGAGCGGGCCGACTGCTGACGAGCCGGTTACGGCCGCAGAGCTTCTGATCGTCCTGATGAGCACCAACAAAAACAGTGTCACGCCTAGGGTCAAGGCGGTTACCGTGCCGGAGATCAATATAAGCTGGACCATACCGCCGTGCTATATCGCGGCGGTGAAGCGCAGGTCAAGGCCCACGACGTGTTTTGACGGCGCAGTGAGTTTGTACTAAACAAGTTAGAGCGCGGATGTTAGCAGCCGCGAGCGATTTCGACAAAGGAGATGAGTGATTGTGGGAATTATCGATGCGGATACCCATATCGACGAGACCGATGACACATGGGAATACATGAACGATGATGAGTCGGCCTTAAAGCCGACCACCACGTATCCGGCGAATCCAGATCCCAAGCTGCCGGCGGCCCGTTACTGGGTCATCGACGGAAAGCGACAAATTCGTTTCGTACGGAGCGATAAGGACTCCGGTACGACGGTGGAGACACGTGAACTGCTCGACGTGAAGGCGCGGTTGAAACACATGGATGAGCTGGGCACGGACATACAAGTGATCTATCCGACGCTTTTTCTCATGGAGGCCACCGAAAAACCTGAAGTCAGCACCGCGATGCGAAAGAGCTACAACCGCTGGTTGGGCGAGCGCTGCAGCCAATCCGAGGGAAGACTCCGTTGGGTATGCATGCCGCCGCTACAAAATATAGAAGAGTCATTGTCGGAATTACGCTGGGCAAAGGATCATGGCGCCTGCGGAGTGTTGAAGAAGGGCGATCGTGAAGCGGGGAAATATCCCGCCGATCCCTACTTCGAGCCGCTTTACGCGGAGGCCGAGAAGCTCGATTTGCCGATTTGTATTCACACGGGCTCCGGCGTGCCGGATTTTTCGCCCGCGCGGGAATTTTCCCACGGTCAATTCATGCGCACGAAGGGGGCGGCAATCAACGGTATTCTGGGTCT
>DATAIA010000130.1:0-2026 GCA_036262895.1 Xanthobacteraceae bacterium | reverse complement strand
CAACGCGACCGAGCGGCACCGGCTGACCGGAGTGCAATCGAGTAGGCGCTTGTCATACCAGTCACCAAATCCGATCAAATAGGCGAACAGGCCAAAGCAAAGCGCCAGAGACCCGATAGCAATGAGCAAGGGTTGGTTCATGAGGTGTATTGGCGCGCACTGTAGCATTGTCCGTTACAAAAGCCAATGCCAGGAGTGAGGGAGTACGCCGCGGTCCTAACAATGCATACGGAGGCAGTTTGAGTAGAGTCTCAAAATTTCGGGAAGCTAGAAACTGATGAGGATTTCGCTTCTACCTTCGGGCAACTGCAGATCGAGGCCACGCGCATGGTTCTCAGAGAGGGTCGCATCGACGTTTAGCTGGTCGAGAGGGAACTGCACAGCCGCATGATGCGCTTCCTTGATCGTGATCAGTTTATCGGTGACGGTGTAGTTCTGGGCCTCGAGGCGTCGACCGTCCGCGAAGACGAAAATCGCCGTCGCAGGCACATTTGCGGATGAGGCTGTGCGTACCAGGTTCTGCGGGACATCGATAAGCTTTGGGTCGGCGGGCGGAAGTTGCGGAACTGGCGCTGGTGCCGGGGGCTGATCATCTCGAACGACAACGACTGGCGCGGGCTGTTCCACGACACGGCTGTACCCGTCATCGTAAAAGCCGTCATAGAAACCGTAGGGATAAATGAAGGATCCGCCGAATCGATTGCCGCGATGGAAATGATTGCCGAAGCGTGGTCCCGAGATGCCGCCGGGCGGCAGTGGTCGGCCGATCGCTCCCGGTCCGATGCTGGAACGCATCTGCGCCGCTGCCGGGAGAACCAGCACCAGCGCTGCCGTCAGGCCAATCAACCTGCTTCGCATGAACACATGATACGCCGATTCAGGGCTGGGGAAATGTAGCGCAATTGTAAAAAGACAACTTGCGTCAGCAGAGAAAACGCCCAATCGGGAGCATTTCCTGGACTCCCCCGCCCATCAGAATCATGGGAATATCGGCCAAATGGGAGACAACGATGCCTCCCAATCGCCATACCCGGGTACGCGGATCAGCACCTATCAGCAAGACTTTGAACGGGTTGCGGCGCTCACGGACAATCAGCAGTTCCATGATGCCCCACTCGAACCAGCGCACCGGGACGTAAACAGCGAGGTACTGGAGGAGCACGTCTTGCCAGGCACTCCAGTGCGAGACACCACCTATAAGGAAGATTGCAACGCCGGCAACGGTTCCGATCAGAAGCCGGACCAAGCCAAAGCCGAGTCCGCTACGGATCGGGGATCGACCGGTCGTATCGAGCCAACTCACGCCGAGTCCGCACCACCCCGAGTAGGCGAGATACTTTATCGCCACATATACGACGAATTGGAGAGGGCCATCCACGCGTACTTTGTCGCGCAATATGCGTCACCGTTCAAGATGTTTTTCGATCAATATCCCGGTCTGGTACCATTGCCGCCATCTCCAGTGGGGTGGATCAAGCGATGCGTCGAGCCTTTTCAGTGGTAGCCATGGTGTGTGTACTGGCCCTTGCGGCCGTGTCCGGCAGTCCCGATAAAGATCCGCGCATGAAGAATTCCTTCCGCCGCCCTGAGAAGAACGGGTGGACGTTCGTGCATCTGCAGGGAACTCCCGCGCAGATTGGGTACCAGCACGGCTACCTGCTCGCCACCGAGATCGAAGACACGCTCAATGCCTTCAAGGTCGAGAACGTTCACGACAACGAGAAGGACTGGAACTTCTTCCGCACCCAAGCCGAGCAGATGATGTGGCCTCACATCGAGCAGGAGTATCGCGACGAGATGCAGGGCATTGCTGACGGCGCGAAGGCGCACGGCGTGAAGTTGGACCTGTGGGACATCGTCGCGCTGAACGGTTCGCTGGAGTGGAGCTACTACGTCAAGCAGTACAACAAGGAGCACGGCATCCAGAGCACCGCATCGCTAGCGGCACCGGAGCATTGCAGCGCCTTTGTAGCAACGGGCAGCTACACGAAAGACGGCAAAGCCATCATCGCTCACAACAACTGGT
>DATAIA010000129.1:0-1543 GCA_036262895.1 Xanthobacteraceae bacterium | reverse complement strand
CATGCTGCATTCAGGATCGCGCGGGGTCGGCAATGCGATAGGCAGCTATTTCATCGAGCGGGCAAAAAACGAGATGGCACGTTGGTTCGTGACCCTGCCCGATAAAGACCTGTCGTATCTGCCGGAAGGTTCAGAACTGTTCAACGACTACATGGAAGCGGTGGGATGGGGCCAGGATTTTGCCGCCACGAACCGGCAGGCGATGCTCTCGGCGGTCGTTAAGGCGATCGAAACCTCGCTCGGCCGAGAAATAGACACCGCGATCGAGGCGGTGAACTGCCACCACAACTACGTCGCGCGGGAGAACCATTTCGGACAGAACGTGCTTGTGACCCGCAAGGGAGCCGTGAGGGCGCGCGAAGGCGATCTCGGCATCATTCCCGGCTCAATGGGCGTCAGGTCTTATATCGTGCGCGGCAAAGGCAATCCTGACAGTTTCAACTCATGCTCACACGGGGCCGGGCGGAAGATGGGGCGGCGCGAAGCCGAGCGCACATTCACCCTGGACGATCACATTGCCGCAACCGAAGGCGTCGAGTGCCGAAAGGATGCTGGCGTCATCGATGAAACGCCCGGCGCCTACAAAGACATCGACGCGGTAATGGCCGCGCAGACCGATCTTGTCGAGGTCGTCCACACGCTCAAGCAAGTCGTATGCGTGAAGGGATAATGGCGGCCATGACCTACGGTGCAGGGGCGAGGATGATGAGGCTGTTGCACTATGCAGCCGAACCGCTCGGCGAGATTCGCGACGCCGCAGAGCAGCCGCCAGCCCATTTCAAGCCGGTTGGCCTGTGGGTCTCAGTCGAAGGGCCGGATGATTGGCCTTCGTGGTGCAAAGGCGAGGATTTTGGACTAGAGCGTTTACGGTACGCTCACGAGATCGGCCTCCGCTCGGAGGCAAAGATTTTGCATCTAAAGAACGCGCGCGATATCGACTCAATGAGCCGGTACAGAACCCGCAATCCGGCTTATGCGGGACTGTCTTACCATTCCCTAGACTGGCGCCCTGTCGCGGAGGAGTACGACGGCATAATCATCGCGCCGTATAACTGGAGCCGCCGGCTTCATCAGCAGACGGCTTGGTACTATGCCTGGGATTGCGCGAGCGGGTGCATCTGGCGCTCGCGGGCGGTCGAGCGGGTAACGCTCTTGGCTGACGCGGCGTAGCTCAATGGTAGAGCACCGGACTTTGACTCCGGTGACGCCGGTTCGATCCCGGCCGCCGCCACCAGAAAAACAGTTCCCTCTTGATCGCTTGAACACGCCACCGTGTTCACGGGCGCAAATCAGGCTGCTACGTGTTCGGAAAACACAGGGCTTTGCACGGGAGAATGCTGGATGAGCGGGCAAGAAGCGCTTTCGGGAGGCAGGGGCCGGAGGTTCAAATCCTCTCACTCCGACCATGAAATCCTAGACTTTCCCAAAATAAAAGCATCGGCCGGGTGTTCCGATGAACACGCGGGGCCGGGCGGCGTGGCCGGGCGCCCCGCTTTCCCCCGATCTTCAAACTGGCGCGAAAGTCGCTCAAGACAGGAGCTTA
>DATAIA010000128.1:0-2699 GCA_036262895.1 Xanthobacteraceae bacterium | reverse complement strand
AGCAGCCGCTCAAACTAAGCAGGATTGGCAGTTCCGATAGAACAATCCTTGGGATGGGAGACGCAAGCAATTGACTGAGTTCGTATCGAACTATGGCGTGTGGATGGTCGCGGCATTCATCGCGCTCGAAAGCATTGGGCTTCCGTTGCCTGCCGAGGCGGCTTTGATCGCGGCTGCGTTCTTCGCTGCCAGAACACACGACATCGATATCTGGTCCTTAATCGCTGCCGGGATCGCTGCAGCGATCGTGGGTGAGATGGTCGGCTTTTGGATCGGCAGGCGGTTCGGGCATCAGGTATTGATGCGATATGGCGCTCGCGTTGGATTCACAGAAGAACGAATCCGGATCGGTCAATGGCTATTTGTGCGGTATGGCGGCAGGTTCGTTTTCATTGCTCGGTTTTTGCCATTTCTCCGCAACATCGCTGCCGTGCTTGCTGGTGCGAATTCCATGGCGCAGCATAGTTTTTATTTCGCGAGCGCGACGGCGGCGGCGGCTTGGATCATAACTTACGGTCTCTCAGCTTATTCTTTTGGCGGGGCATTTGCGAATTTGGCATCACCGGCCGCGGTTGTCTTAGGGCTCGCAGCGACATTAATGGTCTTGGCAACGCCGGTGCTAATCGTGCGATACGAGAGAAGTCTACTGGTGAAACTCGGCCGTGACTCTCCAGGTCGTTCTGAGTTTCTGCAGGGCGAGTTCCTAGAGCGCCCCCGCGGAATTACGATTACCGGCGATTTCTTACTGGCCGGACACGGTCGAAGGGGTCAGTAAATGCAGCGCTGTTCGCTGACGCCCGAGCAGATCGAGTTAGTTAGGAAATCATTCGATGCGCTCTGGCCGTTCCGTCGAAAACTCGCAGAGCAGTTCTACGGCCGATTTTTTGAACTCGCGCCCGATACACGGCGCCTGTTCCCGAAGGACATGGAGAGACAGCAGCTCAAACTGATGGATACGGTCGCCGCGATTGTTGGGACGCTCGATGAAGGTGAGCTATTCCAGTCCATCATTAGTCATACAGGCCGAAAGCACGCGGACTTCGGAGTACAGAGATCACATCTCACTGCGTTTGGTGAGGCACTGATATGGGGGTTGCAACAGCAATTTGGTCGCGCATTTACGCCAGAGATGGAACAAGCATGGATTGTGCTCTATGACACGATTCAGACGGAAATGATGCGTGCCGCAAAAGAACAATCTGAGGATCGGTTTATACACACCGTTTGATTTGAGCGATCAGTAGCAACCCATTTTCTGCGCTTCTTGGAACTCTGTTGCGCCAGGACAACACTCAGCTTCTTTTGGCGAGACCAAAGGTCCGTGCCCGAATTCAGCCCGAGGCGGGGAAGACACTCGCCTTTGCTCATGGCCTTGGGGGAACTGCATGGGCGAAGCCTTACTTCTGCTCTCATGCGGAGCCGCGTTCCTAACAGGACTCGGGATCGCGGCGGTTAGCCTATTCGGTTAGCAGCACGGGGCGTGGGCATTGCCCCCGGTCCTTCCAGCCAAGGGACCGGGGGCGCTCTCCAATCGATTTCCGCGGGGGTTGCCGCTTCCACCTATGTCACCTTCATGTGATCTGCCGAGGGTGTTACGATGCGCATACCCGAATGACCTAGTGGATCGAATCTAACACTTGGTGCCCTCGTTTGACGGCAGCGATGATCTTGTCGGGATCTTTTGTCCACATAAAGGGCTGTGGGTTGCCGTTGGTGTCGTCGATGAAGCTGTGGATGGCTTCCTTAAGTTCCTGGAGGGAACGGAAGACGCCCCGCTTGAGACGCCGTTTGGTGAGCAGCGCGAACAAGCCTTCCACGGCATTGAGCCAGGATGCTGAGGTGGGGGTGAAGTGAAAGACAAAGCGGGGGTGGCAAGCAAGCCATTCTAGGACCTTGGGATGTTTGTGCGCGGCGTAGTTGTCGATGATAGCGTGGACGGTCTTTTTCGCAGGCACTCTGGTATCGATGACGTTTAGAAAACGAATGAACTCCTGATGGCGATGGCGCTTCATACACTGGCCGATCACCTTGCCTTTGAGAACGTCGAGGGCTGCGAATAAGGTGGTGGTGCCATGCCGCTTGTAGTCGTGCGTGAGGGTTGCGGCGCGGCCCTTCTTCATCGGCAGGCCCGGCTGAGTTCGGTCGAGCGCCTGGATTTGGCTCTTCTCGTCAATCGACAGAATGATGGCGTGGTCCGGCGGATTGACATAAAGGCCGACGATATCGCGCAACTTGGCGACGAACTGCGGGTCATTGGAGAGCTTGAACCGACGCACTCGGTGCGGCTGCAGGCCGTGGGCGCGCCAGATGCGCTGTACCGAACTGACGCTGATCCCGACCGCTTTGGCCATGGCTGCGCCCGTCCAATGGGTGGCGTTTTGGGACGGTCCCGCCAAGGTCACGGCCACGACGCGCTCGGCAACCTCGGGAGCCAACGGCGGGATGCGCGAGGGCCGCGTCTTGTCGCGCCACAGGGAAGCGAGGCCTTCGGCGCTAAACCGTTCTTGCCAGCGCCAGATGACGGTCTTGGCCTTTCCGGTTCGCCGCATGATCTCGGCGGTGCCGTGGCCGTCGGCGGTCAGCAAGACGATCTTGGCCCGCCAGACATGCTTCTGAGGACTGTTCCGATTGGCGACAATCGTCTTCAGCTCGGCTCGGTCGGCGGCGCTCAGTTCGATTTGGGTTCTTTCGTGCATCCC
>DATAIA010000127.1:0-17258 GCA_036262895.1 Xanthobacteraceae bacterium | reverse complement strand
TCGCATGGGCGCGGCCCGCAAGGCTCGCGCCAAGCGGCCCCGGAAACATGTCCGGGAAAATGGTCAGTACCGTCGCACGCCACATCGTCATTGATCCGGCCGTTCGTTCGGATTGTCCCCGCCGAATAAGCCATCCGGCGGATCAATCACGAGACGCCCGCCCTTTATATCAATCAAGGGCACAATGGCTTTGGTGAAAGGAACAAGCACGCTCGGACCGCCCGTATCGAATTGCACATCGAGCAAATCTCCGGCGCCGAAATTATGCACGGCGATCACCGTGCCCAAGCGATGGCCGCCAAGGTCATCAACGCCAAGGCCGATGAGATCGGCCTGATAGAAGGCTTCCTCGTCGTCGGACGGCGGCAATCGATCGCGCGGCACGTACAGATCAAGATTGGTCAAGCGCTCCGCGGCGTTCCGATCGGAAACATTCTTGAGCCGCGCAACCAAAAAGCCTTTGCCGGGCCGAACCGCCTCAATCTCAAAGCGCTGCGTGCCGTCCTGCGAACAGAGCACGCCATATCCGAGGATTGCCATCGGATCGACGGTGAAGGTCCACAGCCGGACCTCACCGCGCACGCCATGCGGCGCGCCGATCCGCGCGACGAGGACCTGATCGCGATCCTTCGCCTGACTGCTTGAGGGCAATGCAGAGTTCATGGCGTGGTCCAATCGAACTCGGTTATCCGGTTCGATTTATACTCCGTAAGCCGGATAAATCCGACTTACGGATCTCGCCATTCCGAGAAAGGGATGCAAACAGAAGTCAGCTTGCAGGCGCTCCTTCAGCCGAAGCCGCCGCGCCGGCACGCTCCTGCGCCTTCTTCTTCGGCTTGGCCTTCTCCGGATTGTTACGCGTCGGCCGCTTACGAATTCCGGCGGCGTCGAGGAAGCGCAGCACGCGGTCGCTCGGGGTCGCGCCCTTCGCAAGCCAGGCCTTGACCTTCTCGAGGTCGAGCTTGAGCCGGTCCTTGTTGTCCTTCGCCAGCAGCGGATTGAAGTGACCGATCCGCTCAATGAAACGGCCATCGCGCGGCGAACGGGAATCCGCAATGACGATGTGGTAATAGGGCCGCTTTTTGGTGCCGGCGCGGGCCATCCGAATTTTCAGAGACATTGTGATCCTTTCTGATGTTGATCGGTAGAGTTGTTGATCGATTGTTTGATGTGAGCTTGAGCTACTTTTTCTTGTCGAAGCCTTTGCCGAGGCCGGGCAATCCCGGCATCGGGCCAAGCCCCGGAAATTTGGTGCCGAGGCCCGGAAGTCCCGCGCCACCTGGAAAAGTCGGAGGCAGACCACCCGGAGCATTTGGGCCGCCCGGAGGTAGACCGCCCGGCATTTTGCCTGCGAGCTTTGCAAGATCCTCCGGGTTCGGCATCGCGCCGCCCATGCCAAACATGTTTGCAAGGCCGGCGAGCGGACCGCGTTTGGCGCCGCCCATCGACTTCATCATGTCGGCCATGGTGCGATGCATTTTCAGAAGCCGATTAATTTCTTCCACCTTGGTGCCGGAACCCGCAGCAATGCGTTTTTTTCGGCTCGCTTTGAGAATATCGGGATGCTTGCGTTCCTGCGGCGTCATCGAATCGATGATCGCGATCTGATGATTGAGCAGCCCGTCATCGAGCTTCGCATTCGCGATCTGGTTTTTCACTTTGGCGATGCCTGGCATCATGCCGAGCAGCCCGGACATTCCCCCGATCTGCTGCATCTGCTGCAACTGATCGCGCAGATCGGAAAGATCGAAGACGCCCTTGCGCATCTTCTCCGCAACGCGACGCGCCTTTTCGGCATCAATCGTCGTTGCCGCCTTTTCAACGAGCGAAACGATATCGCCCATGCCCAGAATGCGGTCGGCGATCCGTGAGGGATGAAAGTCCTCAAGTTCATCAATTTTTTCGCCGGTACCGATCAACTTGATCGGCTTACCGGTCACCGCGCGCATCGACAGCGCCGCACCGCCACGTCCGTCACCATCAACGCGCGTGAGAACGATGCCTGTCAGGCCGACGCGCTCGTCAAAGGATCGCGCGAGATTGACTGCGTCCTGGCCGGTCAGTGCATCGGCAACCAGCAGAACTTCGTGAGGGCTGGCCGCGTGTTTGACATCGGCCGCTTCCGCCATCATCGCTTCATCGAGCGTGGTGCGCCCTGCCGTATCGAGCAGGACAACGTCAAAGCCGCCGAGACGGCCGGCTTCGAGCGCGCGCCGCGCAATCTGTGTCGGCGTCTGACCCGCGACGATTGGCAGCGTCTCGACTTCAACCTGACGGCCCAACACGGCCAATTGATCCATCGCTGCCGGCCGGCGCGTATCGAGCGACGCCATCAGAACCTTGCGCTTGCCCTGGGTCGAAAGCCGTTTTGCGATTTTTGCGGTGGTGGTCGTTTTGCCCGAGCCTTGCAGGCCGACCATCATGATCGCAACCGGCGCCGGCGCGTTGAGATCGATTGTCTCGGTGCCCGTGCCCAGCATTTCGATCAGCTGGTCGTGCACCACTTTCACGACCAGCTGGCCGGGCGTTACCGACTTGATGACTTCAACGCCGACCGCACGCTCCCGCACCCGGTCGATGAAGGAGCGAGCCACATCAAGCGCAACATCGGCCTCAAGCAGCGCGCGGCGTACCTCGCGCATCGCCGCATCGACGTCCGCCTCGGTCAAGGCGCCGCGCCGCGTCAGACGATCGAGAATACCGCCGAGCTTTTCCGAAAGACCTTCGAACATGCCTCTGGCCTGTTGGCGTCAAAATCCAAATACAGCTCCAAAAGCCCATGACCCAAACACCGATAGCGCCCGAGGGCGCATCGCGCTGTCGGGCGGTAACCTCCGGCCTCATGGGACCGGTCGGCGAGATGGGTCGTCGGCTCTGCTAGGAGCGGGCGGAACCTAGGGTTGCCTCGGGCTCAAGTCAAGGCTGGGCCCAGAGCATGATCCGGAAAAGTGGAAACCGGTTTTCCGAAAAGATCATGCTCAAACAAAAGGATAGAGCGCGATCGTGCTTCAGTCTTTTTTCATCGCGCTCGGCGATTCGGCATTTACCTTAAATGTAGGGCAGCTCACGTAGGCTGAAACGACTTGCCTACTTCACGGGCACGTAAACCTCGACGACCAGCTTATCTTCCGGCGTCGTCAGCGGATCCGTCAAATATTGCTCGACAAACAGATCCTTGGCCTCAAGCTTTTTTTCATCGAGGAAATTGGTAATCGCATCATACGTTGTATCCATCGCGTCATAGGAGCCGCGATGGATGAATTTGATCGCCTTGCCGGCCGGCGACTTGCCGAATGCAACCTCGCCTTTGAGAGCCTCTTTCGGCTCTTCCGCAACCGGCACGGCTGCCTGGAATTGAAACCCGGTATCGTCAGTTGAGGTGTAAATCGTCATCGCCGAGCCGACGGCCTTGAGGCCCTGGGCGTCAAGCGCTGTATAGACTGACTTGAAAGCATCAACCAAGGTATCGAAAGCCGTATCCCATGTCGTGGTGCCGCGCACGAAAACGATAGATTTGGGCGTGAGCATAACCTCTTCTCCGAACGGATCGTTCGGTTGCGCAGGGCTTGCCTCCGCCGGAGCTGTCTGAACTGGAGCGGGTGCCGCCGGGACCGGATTCTGAGCCTGCGCCAGGCCTGCAATGCCCAGAAGGGCAGCGGCAGCGGCAGCGGCAATCGACAGCATTTTACCAACCCAAGCCATCGGCTCGTCTCCTTTACGCGGGAACACCCGAAGTCCGCCAAACCGGTTTCGAAACCCGCCTGCGCGGGTGCAGGCTTTTTCCGGGTCATGCTCTAGGTAAACCGATCCTTAGCACGCCCCAACTCTCTTGAGATGCCTCAAATAAGCACAACTGCTCATCGTCGTTACCATCGGGCCTTAAGCTTTGATGGTGAATTTCCGCCAAAGCAGCCGTAATAACCAATTGCCCAATGGCAAAGAGCCCCGGTCTTTGCCATATAAGTCAAACTTATGAGCGCACTCGCCAATCACGCTTTCGTTAAGATGAACGGTCTCGGGAACGAGATCGTGGTGGTCGACATGCGTACTGCCCCTCGGGCCGTCAACGCAGCCGAGGTTCAGGCCGTGACCAAGCCGGGCGGAACAGCTTACGACCAAATGATGATGCTTTACCCCGCGCGAACGCCCGGTACCGATGCTTTTGTCCGGGTCTATAACGTCGATGGGTCCGAGGCCGGGGCTTGCGGCAATGGCACCCGCTGCATTGCTTCTCTGCTGTTTCAGGAAACCGGAAAGAATTCCGCTGTTTTCGAGACGAGCGCCGGCCTGTTGAGCTGCTGGAAAAGCACGGGCGACCTGCTGACCGTGGACATGGGCCCCCCGCGTTTTCGCTGGGATGAAATTCCGCTAGCCGAGGAGTTTCGCGACACGCGCTCCATCGAACTGCAGATTGGACCGATCGATCGACCCATCCTGCACTCGCCATCGGCCGTGAGCATGGGCAACCCACATGCGATTTTCTGGGTGGAGGATGTCAAGGCCTACGATCTTGCGAAAATCGGTCCGTTGCTGGAGCGGCACCCGATCTTCCCCGAACGCGCCAATATTTCTCTGGCTCAGGTGGTCTCCTCCTCGCATCTGATTGTGCGAACCTGGGAGCGCGGCGCGGGATTAACAAAGGCCTGCGGATCGGCGGCTTGCGCATCGGCGGTTGCGGCTGCGCGCACGCGCCGGACCGGCCGGGAGGTCACCGTGACCTTGCCGGGTGGCGATCTCAAGATCGAATGGCGCACAGGCGATGATCACGTGCTGATGACGGGGCCGGTTGAATTCGAATACGAGGGCCGGTTCGACCCCGCTCTCTTTGCTCCTGTCGACGTAGCTTGAGCTTTTAATGTCGATCGACGTCCTCACATTCGGTTGCCGCCTCAACACCAATGAATCCGAGGTAATGCGCGGCCATGCCCAGGCAGCCGGGCTTGATGACGTTGTGATCGTCAACACCTGTGCGGTCACCGGCGAAGCGGTGCGTCAGGCGCGTCAGGCAATCCGCAAAGTCGCACGCGAGAAACCGCAAGCGCGCATTGTCGTCACCGGATGCGCTGCGCAAACCGAGCCGGAAACCTTTGCCGCCATGGACGAAGTCGATCGCGTGATCGGCAACGAGGAAAAACTCTGGGCGAACTCCTGGACCGAAACCCGAACCGCACTGACGCGCATTCCCGATTTCGGAATCCATGGAGAAGAAAAAGTCGCGGTCAACGACATCATGTCGGTCAAGGAAACCGCGCTGCACCTCATTGAAGGAATGGAAGGCCGTGCCCGCGCCTTTGTCCAGGTGCAGACCGGATGCGACCACCGTTGCACTTTCTGCATCATTCCTTTCGGCCGCGGCAATTCGCGATCCGTGCCGATCGGTGAAGTTGTCGCGCAGGTACGCCGCCTTGTCGAAAACGGTTATGCGGAAGTTGTCCTCACCGGTGTCGATATCACGAGCTACGGATCAAACCTGCCGGGCTCGCCGAAACTCGGGCAGCTGATCAAACAAATCCTCAAGCACGTGCCGGATTTGCAACGGCTGCGGCTCTCATCGATTGATTCCGTTGAGGCAGATACCGAACTGCTTGATGCGTTTGCCCACGAGCGACGGCTGATGCCACATTTGCATCTGTCGCTTCAGGCCGGCGATGACCTGATCCTCAAGCGCATGAAGCGGCGGCATCTGCGCGCCGATGCCATTGCGTTTTGCAATCAGGTGCGCCGGCTGCGGCCGGACGTCGTTTTCGGCGGCGATATCATTGCCGGATTTCCAACCGAAACCGACGCGATGTTCACCCGCTCCCTCGACCTCGTCGAGGAATGCGGTCTCGTCCATCTGCATGTCTTTCCGTTTTCGCCCCGCCCCGGCACGCCGGCAGCGCGCATGCCCCAGGTGGCGCGGCCGGTGATCAAGGAGCGCGCACGCCGCCTCCGTGAGCAGGGGCAGCTTTTGCTGCATCGCCATCTGGAAAGTGAGATCGGCAGCAACCGAAAAGTGCTTGCCGAATCCGGCGAGCTTGGCCGCACCGAACATTTCACGCCGATCAAACTCAATAAAACGATTACGCCGGGAACCATCCTTGATGCTGATGTTGTCGGACATGACGGCCGGCAACTGATCGCGGCTTAATCACGAAAACCGCAGGCTGCAAATCGTTCAATCATGGCTGCAGGCAGCGGTGCCGTAACGCGAATCGGATCGCGCTTGGGATAAAGCGGTACGACGATTTCACGCGCCTGCAGATGTAGGCCGGGGCCCCCGAACTGCGGCGCCGATCCATAAATGGCATCGCCGAGGATCGGCCAGCCCATCGCCGAACAATGCACCCGGAGCTGATGGGTGCGGCCCGTCAACGGCTCCAGGGCAAGCCAGGTGAGCTGTCGTTCCTGAGAAGAAAGGCTGCGCTCGCTAGAAAACAGACGCGCTCCCTCCCCGCTTGCGGGAGAGGGTTGGGGTGGAGGGGCGACATTTTCCTCGAAGGAGGAAGTAACTCCCACATCGTGGGCCGTGGTCCGCCCAAGGACACGCCAGGTCGTTACTGCAGGCTGACCTTGTGGGTCAGGCCGCATCCACCACCCACGGGAGGGATCCAACCGGCCAAGCGGCAAATCGATGCGTCCTTCATCCGCCTCCGGACCACCTTCGACAACAGCCCAGTAGGTTTTGCCGATCCGTCCGTGCTTGAACAGCAGCCCGAGATGAGCGAGCGCCTTGCGATGCCGGCCAAGCACCAGGCAACCTGCGGTGTCGCGGTCCAGCCTATGGGCCAAAGCCGGCGTTCGCGGCAGGCCAAACCGCAAGAACTCAAAGTAATCTTCCAGGCTCTCCCCGCCTTTCGGCCCCCGATGCACGGCAAAGCCCGCCGGCTTGTCGATAACCAGCATTAAGGCGTCTCGGTAGAGCACGCGGCGTTCAATCTCTTCCGGTGTCATGACGAAACGGGTATCACGGCAACCGCCATGAGCAACAGCAGCAACCAACAGAACGAGCCGGCCGCCCCACAGGGCTGGTGGCAGCGCCTGAGCGCAGGCCTCAAGCGCACGTCCGCATCGATCGGAAGCGCCATCGGCGACCTGATCACCAAGCGCCGCCTCGATGCGGCCACCATTGAGGAACTCGAAGACATCCTGATCCGCGCCGACCTCGGCGTCGCGACCGCGAGCCGTACTGCAGCCGCCGTGGGCGAGGGTCGATACGACAAATCTGTCAGTGCGGACGAGGTCAAACAGATCCTTGCCGCCGAAGTCCAAAAGGTTCTGGAACCCTTGGCAAAGCCGCTGGTGATCACACCCGCAGCGCCCTTTGTCATTCTCGTCGTCGGCGTCAACGGCTCCGGCAAAACAACAACGATCGGCAAACTTGCAGCCAAGTTCCGCGCCGAAGGCCGCAGCGTCATGCTGGCAGCCGGTGATACATTTCGTGCCGCGGCGATCGATCAGCTGAAAATCTGGGGCAAACGTACCGATGCGCCGGTAATTGCGAGTGCGCCGGGTGCGGATTCGGCAAGCCTGGCGTTCGAGGCCTTGACTGCGGCGCGCAATGCGCGAAGCGACGTGCTCATTATCGACACCGCCGGCCGGCTGCAAAACAAAGCAAATTTAATGGGTGAACTTGAGAAGGTCGTGCGGGTGATAAAGAAAATCGACCCGCAAACTCCGCATGCCGTTCTGCTGGTGCTTGATGCAACCGTCGGACAGAACGCACTTTCGCAGGTTGAAGAGTTCACCAAGATTGCCGGCGTCACAGGGCTTGTCATGACGAAGCTTGACGGCACCGCTCGCGGCGGCATTCTGGTGGCAATCGCCGAAAAATATCGCCTGCCGATCCATTTCATCGGCGTCGGCGAAGGAGTGGAAGATCTCGAACCGTTCGCCGCACACGATTTTGCGCGCGCGATTGCCGGTTTGGACCGTTAAACCGGATGATGCGAGCGGCGAGCGGAAATTCGCCACGTAAATTCACCTGTGATTTGAAAGCCGATCAATGACCGAGAAAACAGAAATCAATCCGCTGGTAAAACTCGCGCTCGATTTTGGCCCGCTCGTTCTGTTTTTCGTCGGCAATTCGCGTTGGGGCATTTTTGCCGCAACCGGGATGTTCATGGTTGCGGTCATCATCGCCCTTGGCGTGTCCTATATTCTGACCAAACGCATCCCACTGATGACGCTTGTCACGGCGTTGATCGTCATTGTGTTTGGCGGGCTGACCCTTGCGCTCCACGACGAGCTTTTCATCAAACTGAAGCCGACCATCATTTATGTGATCTTCGGGACTGTTCTTGCCGGCGGCATTCTCATGGATAAGCCGCTGCTGGCGATCGTGTTTGATCAGGCATTTCACCTGACAGACGAAGGTTGGCGCAAGTTGACGTGGCGCTGGATTGCATTTTTCTTCGCGCTCGCCGCGCTCAATGAAATTGTCTGGCGCACCCAGTCGACCGACTTTTGGGTGAACTTCAAGGTGTTCGGGGTAATGCCCCTGACGTTCCTGTTTGCCGCCCTGCAATATCCGCTGATCACAAAGCATCATCAGGCGGAGACGACGGAAAAATAAAAATTACATCTTCTTCTAATTAGCTGAATAGGTCTTTGTGAGGTGGGCCTACAAACTGAACGCCTGTTTCATTTTTGTCGCGCCATATGATTTTGCACGAACGCCAAATTTGTCCTTTGAGCGAGAAAACAATTTTAAATTCCGACGGCAGATCTTTGTCGCCCGGTATCCTGATTTTTGCGCCGCTTTCCGAAACGTCGCTGATCCTACATTCAATCAAATGGCCCTCGACCAGAACCGAGGCCGGCCAGTTGATCTCTTTTCGGGACTTTCCGCGGCGATTCGAAGTCATCGAGCACAATCACCGGAGTTTATGAACGACCATCGCTGAGAGCATGCCGGTAAATGCTTAAAACTATGATGCCTTGCTCAAGGCCTTCGCAATTTCCGGCATGATGACCTGCTCCAGGTTCTCCCGCGTAATCGGACCGACCAATTTGTAGAGAATGGTGCCGTCGCGGCCGACGATAAACGTCTCCGGCACGCCGTAAACGCCCCATTCAATGGCAGCACGACCGTTTGCATCGGCACCGGATGCTACAAACGGATTGCCGTAATGCCCAAGGAAACGTCGGGCATTTTCAGGATCATCCTTATAGTTGATGCCGATCAGGCGGATACGCGAGTCCGTACTGAGTTGTTGCAGGTAGGCAACCTCATCGCGGCACGGCACACACCAGGACGCCCAAACATTCACAACGGTGACCGCACCTTTGAATACGGATGCCGATATCCCAGGCACCGGCTTGCCGTCACGCAACAGGCCGGGAACCGCCGGCAGGTCGGTTTGCGGCGCCGGATGCCCGATCAAGGCAGAGGGGATTCGTCCGGGGTCGCCGGCACCCAGGCGGAACAGGAATATCGCCGCAAGGCCTAAGAAAACCGCCAGCGGCAGAAGCACAAGCACACGGCGCCGCATGGATGGCGTATCTCGCTCGGCGCCCGCAGTCATGATTCGGTTCGCTTCTGTGCGGATCGTCGCGTCACGCCGCTCTTTTCAAGCTCGGACAGCAGGCGCGTCTGCGTGCGGTGATCGGTCACAATCCAAATCACAAGCGCAGCCACAATGACAGCTGCGATCGCATAGGCAGCGACAATAAAAACAGCATGCGGACCGAGCATCATGGCGATGTTCCGCTTGCGGCTTCCGCCTGCATGATTTGCAGCGTGCGCACGCGCCGCCGCAGGATTTCATTGCGCATTGCGCAAAGATTCAACGTGGCAAACAGCAACGTAAAAGCAGCGGCCATCGTCAGAAGAGGGAGGAGAATTGTCGGATGAATGGTCGAACCGCCCACACGAAACACGGAGGCCGGTTGATGCAGCGTGTTCCACCAATCCACCGAAAATTTGATGATCGGCAGGTTTATTGCACCGACCAATGTGAAGATGGCCGCCGCACGGCCGGCGCGTGAGGGATCTTCCACCGCGCGCCACAACGCAATCAATCCGAGATACATCAGAAACAGGACCAGGACGGAGGTCAGCCGCGCGTCCCACACCCAGTATGTTCCCCACATCGGCCGCCCCCACAACGAACCGGTGATCAGACATAACGCAGCAAAGGCAGCCCCAATGGGCGCCGCGGTTTTGAGGGCGACATCGGCCAACGGATGACGCCACACCAGCGTGCCGAGCGCGGACATGCTCATCAGCGCCCAACAAAACATGCCAAGCCACGCCGCGGGGACGTGGATGAACATGATGCGCACGGTCGCGCCCTGCTGATAATCATCCGGGGCGACGAAGAAGGCTTGATAAAGGCCGATTGCAAACGTAAGCGCAGTGGCGCCGATCAGCCACGGCAGCAGCCGTTCGGCAAGCGCCAGAAAACGCGAGGGATTGGCAAACGCAACTAAGCCCAAAGCTCACCTCTTGAAATGGAATGCCTTCTTTAGACGGGCACGTCGGTGGCATGCAATGCGGCCAAGCATCATCATTCGGCACCATGACGCAGCGCGGCGGCCGCCGCGAATGGACCGATCACCAAGCTTGCGAGGCTCAGCGCAATCAGAATTGTAAATGGCGCCCCAAAAGGCACGGGGCCGCCGATGGCGGCATTCGATGCTGACACGCCGAAAATCAGCACGGGCACTGTCAGCGGCAGCACCAGGACCGGCAGCAGCAAGCCACCCCGATGCAAGGCAACGGCAAGTGCCGATCCGATCAACCCGATGCAGGTCAGAGCCGGCGTGCCCACAAGCAGCGTGAGCGCAACCGCCGCCGCAGCCCGCGATTCAAGATCGAGAAATAAGGCCAGCACCGGCACCGCACCGACAAGCGGCAGAGCGGTCGTCAGCCAATGCGCCAACGCCTTCACGACAATGGCAAGTTCAAGCGGTGTGCGCGCCATCAGCAGAAGGTCGAGCGATCCGTCTTCGTGATCGGCTGCAAACAGCCGATCAAGAGTAAGAAGCGAGGCAAGAAGTGCGCCGACCCATAGGATCGCCGGGCCGATCCGATGGAGCAAAGCAAGATCAGGCCCAACCGCGAACGGCACAATCGCAACAACGGTCATGAAGAAGAGCACACCCATCAGCGCTCCTCCGCCGACGCGCAACGCAAGCCGAACGTCCCGGATCAACAAGGCTGAGAGCGGTATCATCAGCGCGCCCCCAAACGAATGGCCTGGGCGTCGGACAGGCCGATCGGACCGTGGGTCGCGGCGACAATAATGCCGCCGCGGCCAAGGTGCGCGCGCATGAGCTCGGTCAGACGATCTTGCGCGGCGGTATCGAGCGCCGCTGTCGGCTCATCAAGCAACCAGATCGGCCGTTCGCTGACGAGAAGCCGGGCAAGCGATAGCCGCCGGCGCTGCCCAGCCGAGAGATGGGCCGCGGGAAGATTCGACAGTGGCGCTAGGCCGACACTCTCGAGTGCTTTTTCAACCGCTTCCGCTACCCCGCCAAAATAAAGTGCCCAGAACGAGAGATTTTCTCTGACCGATAGCGAAGATTTGAGCGCGTCCTGATGACCGAAATAATGAGCCTGCTCGCCGAGCGTCTGGTCGGTGTCGCCACCCTCAAGGTTCAATCGCCCCGACGATATCGGAAGCAGCCCCGCGATGACCCGCAGGAGTGTCGACTTTCCCGCCCCATTGGGTCCGTGCACCAGCAAGCACTGACCTGCGCCAACGGCAAAGCTAAGCTTCTGAAATATATATCGATTTCCGCGAACGCAGCCGATTTCAAAGGCGGAAAGCCGCATCGTATCAGTACCTGTTAATCGGTTATTAAGCCTACGCGCGCCTTCCCAGCATTTGCTTCGGCAGGATAGCAAATGCGGTGAGTCAGTCGCCTAATGATTCCGCAGTATTTGCCGTCTTACTCTGTGGCAGATCGAAAAAAAAAGTCTTATAAGCCGGGCACTGCGCTGCGGCGCCCGGCTTTTCGAAAAACCACGATCAAAGCCAGCTTCGCCCGCGGGCTCCCCGGCCTTCCTCGCGCATCCAACGGGATGGAACATCAGCATGACCTCGCTCGACAGCTTCAAGTGCCAGAAGACCCTGAAAGTCGGTACCAAAACCTACGTCTATTACAGCCTTCCGGTTGCGGAGAAGAACGGGCTGAAGGGCATCTCCCGGCTGCCCGCCTCGATGAAGGTCCTGCTGGAAAATCTGCTGCGCAATGAAGACGGACGCACCGTCACCAAAGACGACATCCTGGCGGTTGCCGCCTGGCTCAAGACCAAGCGCTCGGATCGCGAAATCGCATTCCGGCCGGCGCGTGTGCTGATGCAGGATTTTACCGGCGTGCCTGCGGTGGTGGATCTCGCCGCCATGCGCGATGCGATGAAGATGCTCGGCGGCAATCCGAAGAAAATCAATCCGCTGGTGCCGGTTGATCTCGTCATCGACCATTCCGTGATCGTCAATTACTTCGGTGATGCCGGCGCGTTCAAAAAGAACGTCACGGAGGAGTACAAACAAAATCAGGAGCGCTACAAATTCCTGAAATGGGCGCAGCGCTCGTTTGAAAACTTCCGCGTGGTGCCGCCCGGCACCGGCATCTGCCACCAGGTCAATCTGGAATATCTGTCGCAGACGGTCTGGACCAAGAAAGAAAAGCTCAAACTCAACGGTAAAACCGTCACGGCCGAAGTTGCTTATCCCGACACCGTGGTCGGAACCGATTCGCACACCACCATGGTCAATGGCCTGAGCGTGCTCGGCTGGGGCGTGGGCGGCATCGAGGCGGAAGCCGCCATGCTCGGCCAGCCGATGTCGATGCTGCTTCCCGAAGTGGTCGGCATGCGCCTCACCGGAAAACTCAAGGAAGGCGTGACCGCAACCGACCTCGTTCTCACCGTCACGCAGATGCTGCGCAAACATGGCGTTGTCGGCAAGCTCGTTGAATTCTGTGGCCCCGGCCTCGACAATCTGTCGATTGAAGACCGCGCCACGATCGGTAACATGGCGCCGGAATATGGCGCGACCTGCGGCTTCTTCCCCGTAGACCAGGATACGATCGCGTATCTGCAAAATACCGCACGGCCCACGCCGACGGTGTCGCTGGTCAGAGCCTATGCCAAAGCGCAGGGCATGTTCCGCACCAAGACCACGAAAGATCCGGTCTTCACCGACACGCTCAAACTCGATCTCGGCAAGGTTGAGCCGTCGCTCGCCGGGCCCAAGCGCCCGCAGGATCGCGTGCTGCTTAAGGCCGCCAAAGACGGATTTGTCGACGCCATGAACAAAGAATTCGGCAAAGGCGGCGAAATCAGCAAGCGCGCGCCCGTTGCCGATCGCAAACATGATCTCGGTCATGGCGATGTTGTGATCGCGGCGATCACGTCATGTACCAACACCTCCAATCCAAGCGTGATGGTCGCGGCCGGGCTCCTCGCCCGCAAAGCAGCCGCCAAAGGCCTGAAGGCAAAGCCGTGGGTGAAGACGTCGCTGGCGCCCGGATCGCAGGTTGTCGGCGAATATCTCGCCAAATCCGGACTGCAGGCTGATCTCGACAAGCTCGGGTTCAATCTGGTTGGTTACGGCTGCACCACTTGCATCGGCAATTCAGGTCCGTTGCCGGGGGAAATTTCAAAAGCGATCAACGACAACGATCTTGTTGCTGCCGCGGTGTTGTCCGGCAACCGTAACTTCGAAGGCCGCGTCAATGCCGACGTGCGCGCCAATTATCTGGCGTCGCCGCCGCTCGTGGTCGCCTATGCGCTGGCAGGTTCGTTGCAAGTCGATCTGACAAAGACACCGCTCGGCACCGACACGAAGGGCAAAAAGGTGTTCCTCAAGGACATCTGGCCCACGAGCCGCGAAGTGAATGCCGTCATTCGCAAGGTGATCAAAAAATCGCTGTTCGCGCGCAAGTATGGCGATGTTTTCAAGGGCGAGGCCAACTGGCGGAAAATTGCCGTCAAAGGCGGCCTGACCTACGATTGGGATAACAGCTCGACCTACGTGCAAAATCCGCCGTACTTCGTCGGCATGCACAGCGCTCCTGCCCCCATGACCGATGTGATCAATGCGCGGGTGCTTGGCCTGTTCCTTGATTCGATCACCACCGACCACATTTCACCGGCCGGTTCGATCAAAGCCAACTCGCCCGCGGGCAAATATCTGGTTGATCAAAAAGTCGCCCCGATTGACTTCAACCAGTACGGCACGCGCCGCGGCAATCACGAAGTGATGATGCGCGGCACCTTCGCCAACATCCGCATCAAAAATCAGATGTTGCCGGGTGTCGAAGGCGGCGTCACCATGCATTACCCCACCAAACAACAGATGCCGATTTACGACGCAGCAATGCGTTATAAGGCGGAGCAGGTTCCGCTCGTCGTCTTTGCCGGAAAGGAATATGGTACGGGGTCATCGCGTGACTGGGCCGCCAAGGGAACGGCGCTGTTAGGCGTTCGCGCCGTTATCACGCAATCCTTCGAGCGTATTCACCGCTCCAATCTGGTCGGCATGGGTATCCTGCCGCTTGTCTTTGAAGACGGCACCTCGTGGCAATCGCTTGGCCTCAAGGGCGACGAAGTTGTCACCATTCGCGGCCTCACCTCCGATCTCAAGCCGCGCCAGCGGCTCACCGCTGAGATCGTGGGAGCCGATGGCCAGATCAAACGCGTGCCCCTGATCTGCCGGATCGACACGCTCGAGGAGCTCGATTATTTCAAGAACGGCGGCATCCTGCAGTACGTGCTGCGCCATCTTGCGGCCTAAATCGGGCACGCATCAAAAAAACGCGGTCAGTTAACAAACTGGCCGCGTTTCCTCACTGTGAATTGAGTGGCGCATTCTCCCAATGCAGCCTATGACATGCTGCCATGTGCCGGGATAAAACATCGGCCGATGGGCCGGCGATTTCTTTGCAATCCATTGTAGCAGGCCCGGCCTGGGCCCTCGCGGTGCTGGCGTTCGCAGCCAGCATTACACATACCGCGGCTGAGACTCTCGGTGTTGTCGAATTGTTTACCAGTCAGGGCTGCTCGTCCTGTCCGCCTGCCGACAAACTGGCAGGCGAACTGGCGCGCGATCCCTCGCTGCTGGTGATGAGCCTGCCGGTTGATTACTGGGACTATTTGGGCTGGAAGGATACGCTTGCGCTACCCCGCCACACCGCACGGCAACGCGCTTACGCTCGTCATCGCGGCGATCGGGAGGTCTACACCCCCCAGGTCGTGGTCAACGGCAGCGTGCATGTGCTCGGCAGCGACAAAAGTGCCATCGAGCGCGCGGTCAGCCAAACCCGTCAACAAACAAACACGCTGTCGCTTCCGATCAAGATGGCGGTTTCCGATAGTAAGATCACCATCAGCATCCAACCGGTGAACGCAGACAAGGCGGCGCTGAATGGCGAAGTCTGGCTTTGCGCCCTGACGAAATCGGTTCCCATCAATATTCAGCGTGGCGAAAATCAGGGCCACACCATTACCTACCACAATGTGGTACGGCGCTGGATCAAACTCGGCGACTGGGACGGCACGAACCGGAATTTCAGTGTACCCACGGCAGAATTGGCGGAAACCGTCGATACGGCCGCCGTCCTCGTTCAAAGCGGAACCCCGGACAATCCCGGACGGATCCTGGGCGCGGCGGAGACTTCGCTGCGCTGAGCGCTTACAAATAAGCCGGCACCGGCACCGCATGACAGGCGCTCTGCTCATTATCGCAATGGAACCGCTGTTTTCTCTCAGCTTCCAACTTTTTACGATTTAATGACTGACATTCGACTGCTCTCGTTGTGGTCGCTGGCGATCCCCCACCCTCAAACGCCCGCATTTTTTACAAAAGTTAATAGGCTGGCGCCCGTTTCGAACGATTTCGCACCCGATTAGGCCGGCCAATCGAGCCCCTCCAAAAAAAATTGGCGCGTCTGAAGATTGATTGATCGTGAATGATTGGTTGAGGCAATCGCCTAGCGCCGCCTGCCTCTGGGAAGCCACTCAGGTCGAAAAATCGAAAAATCAAACAAAGGCGCGTAAATTATAGTAAATTTCAAGTAAAAAATTATGGTTAAAAATTTTATAAGAAGCAATTGAGATAAAATAGACTTCGAATACTTTTCTTCATTATTTACTAACCACGTTTTTTTACGCGCCGTTACTACCCCCCATGCAATTTGAACACTTCGGCCCAGGAGGGTCGAGTTGTGTCTAAACGCCAGTAAGGCGCTAACCAGAAAGGTTCTCTCATGTCTTCCGATATCGTCCTCTCAGCCGCAGTACGCGACAACCTCCTCTCGCTGAACAACACCGCCAAGCTTGCCGGCATTACCCAGGGCCACCTTGCAACGGGTAAGAAGGTCAGCACCGCTCTCGATAACCCAGTCAACTTCTTTACTGCGTCGGGATTGTCGGCTCGCGCCGGCGACCTCAGTGCGCTCCTCGACTCGATCAGCATCGGCGTCCATACGCTGGAGCAAGCCAGCAACGGCATCACCGCGCAGACGAAACTCGTCCAGCAGGCGAAGTCGATTGCCCAGCAGGCCCGCTCGTCGACAACCGGAACTTACGGCGCGTTCAACAAAGTCGGAACTTTTGCCAGCGGGCCGGAAATCTCTGGCACAGTCACCGCAGCTCAGGCATTGGTCGCGTCTACCGCAGCTGGATCATTTACCGTCCACGTGCAGGTTGACGGCGTCGGCGCAAGCGACGTGACCGTCTCCATTGGCAGCAGCGATAACGTCAACAAAGTCGTTGACGATATCAACGCCGCCATTTTCGCCGACGGTACGGCGAAGGGTCATCTCAGTGCGGCAAGCCTTGGCGGCACCTTGCAGATCACGAACGCCGACGTGAACACCCACGTCACGATTGTTGCCAACGCGACATCCGCAAAACTTGGCGTGACGGCGGACTCTACAACCGCCCTCGTATCCGACTCCAAAAACCTGATCAACAATGCCACCTCTTCGATCGCCCAGGGGCAGACCCTTGACTTGACGGTCAACGGCGCGGCCACACACATCACGTTCGGCACAAACGCCGGCCAGGTCCATGACCTTGCCGGTCTGAGGTCCGCGATTGGTCAAGTTGCAGGCCTCGATGCAGGCTCTGATGTCGTCAACGGACTTGTTAAACTCAACGTAGGTGCCAAGTCGACCGCAACGTCTCTCAGCATTGCAGGTTCAACGAACGCCCTCGGTGTGCTTGGCCTGTCGGCGGGTGCCACGCCCGGTGTCCAAGGGCTTGACTCCACCCGGCAGTCCCTTGCCGGCCAGTTCAACGATCTCTTGAAACAAGTCGATCA
>DATAIA010000126.1:0-9250 GCA_036262895.1 Xanthobacteraceae bacterium | reverse complement strand
CGTTCCAATCATTGCCGATGCCGAGGCGGGATTCGGTGGTTCGCTTAACGTGTTTGAACTGATGAAGGCAATGATCGAAGCTGGCGCGGCTGCCGTCCACTTCGAAGATCAGTTGGCTTCGGAAAAGAAGTGCGGCCACCTCGGTGGCAAGGTGCTGGTGCCGACCCGGACGTTCGTTCGCACCTTGAATGCGGCGCGTCTGGCCGCCGACATTATGGGTGTTCCTACAATCATCATGGCGCGCACCGATGCCGAGGCCGCGCGGTTGATCACTTCGGACATTGACGAAGCCGATGCTCCATTCGTCACGGATTCGCGCACCGAAGAAGGGTTCTATCGCTTCAAGGGAGGCTTTGAGGCAGCGATCGCCCGCGGCATCGCTTATGCGCCTTATGCGGACCTGATCTGGTGTGAGACGTCGACGCCAAGTTTGGAGGACGCAAAGCGGTTCGCCGAGGGCGTTCACAAAGTGCATCCTGATCAGATGCTGGCCTATAATTGTTCGCCGTCATTCAACTGGGCGAAACACATGGACAAGGCGGCGATGAAGCGCTTTCAGGGCGAACTTGGTGCCATGGGTTACAAGTATCAGTTCATCACCTTGGCGGGTTACCACAACTTGAACTATACGACGTTCGATTTGGCTCGCCGCTATAAGGCCGATGGAATGGCCGCGTACTCCGAGCTTCAACAGGCTGAATTCGCAAGTGAGGTGCATGGGTTCACCGCCATGCGACATCAGCGTGAGGTTGGCACCGGCTATTTCGATGCGGTTTCGACCGCGGTCAGCCAGGGTAGCAGTTCGACCACCGCGATGGGTGAATCGACCGAAACCGCGCAATTTTAGCCGCGTTGATGAAAAGCGTGTCCGAGCGACGCATGCCTTCGGACTTGATCCGAAGGCGGCTCCAGTTCAGGTCAAGAAAGCGCGTCAAAACACAAGTGTGCGCGTTCATCATTCAATAAAATGAACGCGCTAGTCTCGGCTCCGGCGGGCCTTGGGAAATACGGCCTCAAGCCTTCCGGTGCTCCGATCCCGGTTCATTGTAATTGTTGAGTTCCGATTATGACGAATTATGTATCAAAGTATGGCCTCCGCGTTGCGTCGGTTCTGTTCGATTTTATCGAACGGGAAGCGCTGCCTGATACTGGTATCAGCCATGATGAATTTTGGGGCGGCTTTTCGGCCCTAGCGAATGAACTTGCGGTTAAGAACCGAGATCTCATCGTCGAACGCGATTTGCTTCAATCACTCATCGACGATTGGCATCGTGCCCACCGCGGCGATGCCTTCAATAAGGATGAATACGAGAAATTTCTCAGGAAAATAGGTTACCTCTTGCCGGAGGGCGGCAACTTTTCGATTCAGACGACCGGCACCGACCCGGAGATATCGCAACTGTCCGGGCCGCAACTCGTTGTGCCGCTTACCAATGCGCGTTTTGCCTTGAATGCCGTTAATGCGCGGTGGGGGAGTCTGTATGACGCGCTTTACGGCACGGATGCGATATCGCAAGACGGCGACCTGGCGCCTGGCGACGCTTACAACAGCCGCCGTGGCGAAGAGGTGATCGCGTTTGTGCGCGACTTCCTGGACCGTGCCGTTCCACTCGCATCTGGATCCTATCGCGAGGCGACCGGTTTTGCTGTCGCGGATGGCGCGCTTTTCATTGCGCTCATGGATGGAAGCCGGGGTGTTCTGGCAGCGCCGGAACAGTTCGTTGGATATGACGGCGATCCATCCGCGCCGTCATCGGTTCTTCTTGCTCATAACCGGCTTCATATCGAAGTTGTGTTCGATCGGACTTCGCCGATTGGGAAGGGCGATCGGGCTGGAATCTGCGATGTAAAAATAGAGGCCGCGCTTACCACCATCATGGACTGTGAAGATGCGGTTGCGGCAGTGGACGCCGATGATAAGACAGCCGTCTATCGCAACTGGCTTGGATTGATGAAGGGAACGCTGACGGCGGCTCTTGAGAAAAACGGCAGGCAGATCACACGGACAATGCAAAAAGACCGGGAGTTCATCGCCCCGGATGGTCAAAAGCTCGTCATGCCGGGACGTAGTCTGCTGCTTGTCCGCAATGTCGGTCATTTAATGACAAGCGATGCCGTTCTTCTCGACGACGGCAGCGAAATTCCAGAGGGAATTCTCGATTGCGTCGTGACGAGTTTGATCGCGCTGCATGATCTCAATGGCGATGCCGAATTTAGCAATAGTCGCGCTGGGTCGATTTATATCGTCAAGCCGAAAATGCACGGACCTGCCGAGGTTGCATTCGCTAATTATTTGTTTGAACGGACGGAGGACTTGCTTGGGCTGGTGCGGAACACGATCAAGCTGGGTTTGATGGATGAAGAGCGCCGCACGAGCGTCAATCTGAAGGAATGCATCCGTGCGGCCAAGTCGCGTATTGTCTTTATCAATACGGGATTTTTGGACCGTACCGGCGATGAAATTCACACATCGATGCATGCGGGCCCGATGCTCCGTAAGGAGCAGATGAAATCGGCAGAGTGGTTCAAGGCCTACGAAGACCGGAATGTCGCAATCGGCCTTGCTTGCGGATTTGAGGCAAGAGCGCAAATCGGGAAGGGCATGTGGGCGATGCCCGATCGTATGGCCGATATGCTGAAAGCAAAAATCGCTCACCCGCAGGCAGGCGCAAATACCGCTTGGGTGCCGTCGCCGACCGCCGCCACGCTGCACGCCCTGCATTATCATCAGGTTGATGTTGTGGAGCGGCAAAAAGCATTGAAATCGGTCCCGCCTGCATCGGTCACTGCTCTGCTCGCGCTTCCCGTTGTCGGCGATCCGGTATGGTCGGAAGACGAGATCCGCCAGGAGCTCGAAAACAACATTCAGGGAATTCTTGGTTACGTCGTGCGCTGGATCGATCAAGGCGTAGGTTGCTCAAAAGTGCCGGATATTCGGAATATCGGCCTGATGGAGGACCGTGCCACGTTGCGGATCTCAAGCCAGCATATTGCAAACTGGCTGTTGCACGGCGTTACAACAAAAGCCGAAGTGCTCGCAGCGTTTTCGCGCGTCGCGCATATCGTCGATCAACAGAATGCCGGAGACCGTGATTATCAGCCAATGGCACCGGGCCTTGATGGCATTGCATTTCGTATTGCGTGTGAGCTTGTGTTTGATGGCTACGAACAGCCGAATGGCTACACCGATCTGCTTTTGCATCGCGCTCGACGCGAGCGGAAACAGGCAAATTCCACGCACGGCCGGCAGGGCACGCTGGCATTCAGCTAGCGGCTAGCGCTTAGCGGTTGATGGAGTGGCGCCGCTTATCCAGCGGTCGGCTTCGATTTCAGATTCATATGTGTTGTTGGGCTTGCGACCGGCCGCTGAGCACTGCAGTGGCCGGAAAAGAGGCCTTGGGGGTCTCGATTGGTGAGAAAGTCAGTCTATTCGCCTCGAATGCCGTGTATTACTGTGTGCCAGTTTTGAGATTATTAATCTCATTAGATGAGACTTTGACTCAGCCGATCAGGTGCTTCATGCGGCGCGATGCAGGTCTAGAGGTTGAAGGGACAGTGCAACGGCGGGCGGTCGCACCCAAAGGTGTCGACAAGGCTTACTCCGACGATGGCATGGACCCCGAAAACGAAAACGGGCCGAGGTTGAGCGCGACAGCGCGCTCCTTCGCCATTCTTGAGCACGTCGCCAAATCCCATGCGCCCGTCGAGGTGCTCGACATCATCGCCGCGCTTAAGCTGCCGAAGGCCAGTGCCTATCGTCTGGTCGACTGGTTCATCGGGCAGGGTTATCTCGCCCGGGAGCCTGGCCGCCGCCGGCTGGTCGTCGGACCGCGTCTGACCGATCTCGCCTTCGGCGCGCTATCATCGTCCATGCGTAACGACACGCCGCACATTGTACTGCAGCGGCTGGTTCGCTCGCTCAACGAAACCTGCAACATCGGCACGCTGCTCAACGGTGAGGTGGTCTATCTGGACCGCGTCGAGGCCGACCATTGGCCGCTGCGCCTGCACTTCTCGTCTGGCTCCCGCGTGCCGCTTCATTGCAGCGCTATCGGCAAGCTCTATCTCGCGCTCGCGTCATCGGCGCGGCGCAAGCGTTTGTTGCACAGTTTGGAACTACGCAAGTTCACCGGCAACACCCTGACCGACTGCGCTCAGCTTGAGGCTGAACTCAAGCAGATCCGCAAGGAGCAGGTCTCCTTCGATCGCGAAGAGTATCTGTTGGGCGTGGTCTGCATGGCCGTGCCTGTGATCGGCAAGAACGGCGAGATGCTGGCCGCGCTTGCGGTCCAAGGGCCGGAAGCGCGTATGAGCGCGCAAGGCGCGCGCCGACATTTACCGGCCTTGCGTGAGGCCGCCAATGAGCTCTCCGAGCTCTTCCAACCAAAACCTTCCTCTCTTCACATCGCAATTCCCTAGGAGCCAAGTACCAATGAAAATGACGACGGAAGAAGCCTTCATAAAAGTGCTGCAGATGCACGGCATCGAGCATGCTTTCGGCATTATCGGCTCGGCGTTCATGCCGATCTCCGATCTGTTCCCGAAGGCCGGCATTACTTTCTGGGACGTAGCGCATGAGGGCAACGGCGCGCTGACTTGCGACGGCTATACGCGCTCGACCGGCAAGATGGCTATGGTGATCGCGCAGAATGGTCCCGGCATCACCAATTTCGTCACCCCGATCAAAACCGCCTACTGGAATCATACGCCGATGCTATTGGTCACGCCGCAGGCTGCCAACAAGACCATCGGGCAGGGCGGCTTCCAGGAAGTGGAGCAGATGGCGCTGTTCCACGATATGGTCTGCTACCAGGAAGAAGTGCGTGATCCCTCGCGTGTCGCGGAAGTATTGAACCGCGTCATCAGCAAAGCAAAACGCCTGTCGGGGCCTGCGCAGATCAATATTCCGCGCGATTTCTGGACGCAGGTGATCGATATCAACCTGCCGGCAATTGTGGAGTTCGAGCGGCCAACCGGCGGCGAAAAGGCAGTGGCCGAGGCAGCCAGGTATTTGTCGGAAGCAAAATTTCCCGTCATCCTTGCGGGTGCCGGTGTGGTGCTGGCGGGAGCTATTCCGGATTGCGCAGCCCTTGCCGAGCGGCTCGATGCGCCGGTGTGCAGCAACTATCAGCACAATGACAGCTTCCCTGGCAGCCATCGGCTCGCTGTCGGTCCGCTGGGATACAATGGATCGAAAGCGGCGATGGAACTGGTCGCCAAGGCCGACGTCGTGCTTGCGCTCGGCACGCGACTCAATCCGTTTTCGACGCTGCCGGGCTACGGCATCGATTATTGGCCGAAGACCGCCAAGATCATCCAGGTTGACATTAACGCCGACCGCATCGGCCTCACCAAGCCCGTCACGGTTGGCATTTGCGGCGACGCCAAGTCGGTGGCGCAAGGCATCCTCAGCCGGCTTTCGCCGAAAGCTGGCGAGGCCGGACGCGAAGACCGCAAAGCGTTGATTCACACCACCAAGTCGCGCTGGCTGCAGACTTTGTCGGGCATGGATCACGAAGATGATGATCCCGGCATCACCTGGAACGCCGATGCGCGCAAGCGAGATGCCGATCGCATGTCGCCGCGTATGGCTTGGCGGGCGATCCAGGCCGGGTTGCCGAAGGATGCCATTATCTCGACTGACATCGGCAACAACTGCGCCATCGGTAATGCCTATCCGACCTTCGAGCAGGGCCGCAAATATCTGGCGCCCGGTCTGTTCGGGCCGTGCGGCTATGGCTTTCCGGCCATTATCGGCGCGAAGATCGGCAATCCCGACACCCCCTGCGTTGGTTTCGCGGGCGACGGCGCCTTCGGAATCTCGATGAGCGAGATGAGCTCGATCGGCCGCCAGGAGTGGCCCGGCATCACCATGGTGATCTTCCGCAACTATCAGTGGGGCGCCGAGAAGCGCAATTCGATCCTCTGGTACGACGATAATTTCGTCGGCACCGAGCTCGATCCGCATCTGAGCTACGCGCGTGTGGCGGAGGCATGCGGCTTGAAGGGAGTGAGCGTGCGCACGCAGACGGAATTGACCGAAGCGCTGCGACAGTCCTGTGAGGACCAGAAGAAGCGCATCACGACGTTCATTGAGGTGATCCTCAATCAGGAGCTCGGCGAGCCGTTCCGTCGCGACGCCATGAAGAAGCCGGTGGTGGTGGCGGGAATCCGCCG
Source organism: Xanthobacteraceae bacterium (assembly GCA_036262895.1). GTDB lineage: Bacteria > Pseudomonadota > Alphaproteobacteria > Rhizobiales > Xanthobacteraceae > AP-16. The sequence continues at coordinate 3,073 of DATAIA010000126.1, read as the reverse complement.
CGAAGACATGCGCCTGCAGCAGCCAGCGTGATGGGGTTCATCAACACAGCACGTCTGCGCCCGTGAACCCGCTTGCAACCATCATCGATAAGGCACGAGCCGCTCGTTCCCATATTGTGCTTGGGGAGGGGGAGGACCCTCGTATTCTCGACGGCGCAGTTCGTGCGGTGCGCGACGGCATCGCACGAATTACGCTTGTCGGCGATTCGGCCAAAATCGATGCGGGGCTCAAAGCACGCGGTGCAAACGGTACTGATTGTTTGATTGAGGATCCATCGACTTCGGCGCGCAAGAAAGCCTATGTGGCGCACTATCTCGCCCTGAATAAGCACAAGAGCCTCGATGAAGAGGCTGCCCGGCAAGCAGTGAGCGATCCGCTCGGATTTGCGGCAATGATGGTGCGCTCAGGCGATGCCGATGGCACGTTGAATGGTGCTGTGGCAACGACAGCGGCGACGGTCCGCGCGGCCCTTCGCATCATCGGCGTTGCCGAGAAGAGCAGCATCGTCTCCAGCTTTTTTCTCATGTTGCTCTGTGAGCCGCATCATCCAAAGCAGGGCGTGTTGGTCTTTGCGGATTGCGGACTGGTCATCGAGCCGACTGCGGCGGAGCTTGCCGAAATCGCAATCTCGTCTGCTCGTGGATTCGAGACGCTGACCGGGGAGACGGCACGGGTTGCGATGCTGTCGTTCTCTACAAACGGCAGTGCCGCACATGAACGCGTGAGCAAAGTGGTCGAAGCCACCGGATTGGTGAAACGCCGGAATCCGTCGTTGCTGATTGATGGTGAAATTCAGTTTGACGCTGCGTTCGTCGAAACGGTGAGCGCAACGAAATCGCCGCATTCTCCGCTGCGCGGAGAGGCGAACGTTTTTATTTTTCCCAATCTCGATGCTGCCAATATCGGGTACAAGATTGCGCAACGCATCGGAGGCGCAAAAGCGATTGGACCTATTATGCAGGGGCTCGCCAAGCCCGCGAATGACTTGTCGCGGGGCTGCAGTGCCGATGACGTGTACCACATGATCGCGGTGACTGCCGTTCAGGCTGCGTACGCCCATCACGAGACATACGCGATAGCTGGTCATTGAGGCGCGACATCCGGCAATGGGCATCCGCCCCGGTCAAGGATTGTCCAAGCCGAACTCCGGATCGGCCAGAACGTATTCCGCGGCCGCCTTCTGAAAAGCCTCGATCGACATGCAATGATCGTGAATTTTCATGAGTACTGCATAAGAGGTGAGATCAACGCCAAAGCGTTTGGCGAGCAGCACCTGTGGGACAAGACAGACATCCGCTATGGTCGGCTCATCGCCATAAGAGAACGCACCGGTCGACTGGCTGCGCGTAAGCGTAGCTTCGTACTCGCCGAGCGAAACCTGCAGCCAGTGTTGCACCCAGGCGATCAATTCACTGCGTGAGAAACGCAGGTTTTTCCTCAGGAAGCGCCGGATTCGCAAATTAACGATCGGCTGCCCGTCACAAGCAACCATAAATGCAAGCGAGCGGACCCGAGCGCGCGCTTTGGCATCGGCAGGCAACAACCGGGGATCCGGATAGATTTCGTCGAGATATTCTGCAATTGCGAGCGACTGATTGAGCGTCATGTCGCCGTCGATCAGGGCTGGCACCATTCCCTGAGGATTGATCTCAAGAAATGAGGTGCCGTCCAGTTGCTTGCAATTGAGGAGATCGACCGTCACTCGCTCAAAAGAGATACCTTTGAGGTACATCACAATGCGGGTGCGAACCGACGCATTGGAGAACGCATAATCGTAAAGCCGCATCATGCATCCATCTCACAAGTAAACTGCCGGAAGGATCATCTGGCGTCCAGATTGGCCTCTTAGCGGCGTTTGGGCGTAGGGGGAGCAGGAGCCTGCAATTCCGCAGCTACCGACATCAGCCAATCGCGAAATTCACCGACCGCACGGCTTCTGAATTTGGCAGCTGGAATTACGATGTAGTACGAAAAGCCGACCGGCAATTCTAAGTCAAAAGGTAAGACGAGGCGATGGTGCTTTATATCGTCCTGCGCAAGGGTTTTGCGTCCGAGCACGACGCCAAAGCCGTTGATTGCCGCTTGCAGCGCCAGATCCGCAAGTGAAAAGCGCAAGCCGGGGCTCGGTTCGATTCCGGTGACGCCAGCTTTGCGCAACCACGTTCGCCAATCCGGCTGGATCTCGGGTGTTACAATCGAAAGATCGTGAATCAGCTTATAGTGGCGCAGGTCTTCCGGCTTCTTAAGTCCGGCGCCCTTTTCCATAAGGGCGGGAGCGCACATCGGTACAACGAACTCGGGTAACATTTGCTCGACATACGCGCCTTTGTACTTGCCGGCGCCGAACCGAATGGCAACGTCGGTTTCACCATCGTTAAGTTCCGCTAACTGTGCCGTTGCGCTGACTCTGATATCGATATCGGGGTGGAGTTCGGAAAATTCAGTCAGCCGTGGCAACAGCAATTTGGACGCAAACGCTGGGCCAACGCTCACGTGGAGTAGCGCCCGATCTTTGGTGGCACGAGCGGTGGCCACGGCGGATCTGATCATTTCGAAAGCTTGCACCAGCTCCGGCAAGCACGCTTCCGCAGTCCTCGTTAGCGTCACATACTTCTGATTGCGGTGAAACAATTGTGTGCCGAGGTCGTGCTCAAGCGTATGAATCTGGTGCGTCACCGCGGCCGGTGTAACGTGAAGCTCTTTCGCTGCCTTGGTAAAGCTCAAATGTTTTGCGACGGCGATGAACGCGCGCAGAGCACCAAGTGGCGGCAAGGACGAACGCATGGTGTAAGTTTAGTTATTTTCACAACACGTTGACAAGAGATCAATTGACGATATTTCGCCGTCTCATAACCTCTCTGCATGAGCTAAGTTAAATGCCGCTGTAAACATTCACGGAGGAGATGATGCCGATCGTACGTGTGGACGTGCCGCCAGTGAGCGTGCAGGTTAAAGAACAGCTGAAAGAGGGGATTAAACAGGCAATAAACGATATCCTGGATCCCGGGCAGAACGGCAAGTTTCCGGAAACCTGCAAATGGATTTACGTCTCCATCCGGGAAGCTTATGGCG